>CAMWYL010000445.1 GCA_947178465.1 uncultured Lachnospiraceae bacterium
AATTTATTATCTCCCTTTTGAAATTCGTATTCCGTTTTAACAATCTCTACTTTGTAGTCTTTTCGGAAATGGTCTATAACATTTTTAATCAAATCTGTTTTATTTGCGTCTAAATCCACAATCGGAAAAATTCTAATTTCTTTACATACCCTAAGCATTTCAGTCATTGAAACAATATGAAAATCATATCCTAACGCTGTGTACATCAATAAGAAATGAGAGCTCAATCCAATATCAAAATAATCTTCCTCATAGGGTAACTTATCAGGCAACTCATGAAATACATAACGCCCCTCTGCCTTGCCTTTTTCATAGTCGGATAAAAATTTTTTCATGGCCGACATACGGGTATTTTCAAGGTCGTCCAAACTTTTAATATTCTTCCACACGTAATTATGCATATTTTCTCGCATTTGTTGCATAACAGTAACTCGGACTTCTTCAATTCTCTTTTCTATGTCTTCTTTGGAAAATTGATATATTAAGTCAAATGAAATCACATTCCCATTTCTTTCCGTCATTTCGTAATTGAAACAAGCAGGACCATCTCCAAAGCCCGCAATTTTTTTAGACATATCATTATCACTCAATTGAAACATCAATTTGTATTCTTCCATATTTCTGCCCCAAGGCACAACGCTATCTAACTTAAATGCCATTTTATGCTTCTCCTGTTATTCGATTTATCGCTGTCAACAACACAGAAATTATATCACACGCCCGACCGGATCACAATGCTTTACGTTTTCTGCTTCGGCAACCTCTTCTTTCAGCTTGCGTACCTCCCGATAAAGGCGACTGTGAGGTCGGCAACCTCGGCTTCCGTTCTTAATTCCCCCTAATACATCGATTTCCCATTTCTTTGATAAATGGAATTGTTTTCATACGCTTTTTATACTATACTGACTAAAATGACTATGACTAACGCTTGGATTTGTTGATTCAGGAACCCGGAAAGCAAACAGAGGTGCGTTTTGAAAATCAGACGAATATCTATCTACAACGAATTTAACTGCATCGGTACGGACTGTCCCGCAAGCTGCTGCAGAGGCTGGCGTGTTCCGGTGGACGAGGAGGCATGCCTGAAATATCTGAATAAAAAGGGCGTCTTGGGTACGCTTTTGCGCTATTCCATCGTGAAAAAGGACGGCATTACTTCCCTGAGAAGCGTCTTTAACCGCTGTCCCTTTTGGGGGCCTGACCGGCTCTGCACGATACAGAAGCAATGCGGAACCGATTATATGCCGCTTGTCTGCGTACAGTTTCCAAGGCAGCTTTCCAATTTCGGGGAGTTCTGTGAAGAGACGCTCTATCTGGCATGCCCGGAAAGCGCACGGCTCTTTCTGCAGTATGCCGCACAGGACAAGCCTTTTTCTTTTTCAGAGACAGAGGGAACCGTAAGCTATGATATCAACACGACCAATGATGACAAAGCGTTTTTGGATTATCTTCTGCAGGCAAGGGAGGAGCTGGTTCACATGCTGCGGGACGGCTTCCCTTATGACGGCATGGCGATCCTGCACTACGGCGCGGATGCCCAAGACGCGTGCCTGCACCAAGCGCCCCTGCCTCACCCTGCCGCATACCGGGAAAATACCGCGGAACGCTTTCCCATGGATTGCGACACCTTCAACACACTGTTCTTCAACGGCTTTTATCACCCGACCCTTCGGACGGTTTCCCCGCTTTTGTATAAGCTGTGCAAACGCTATATTCGGGAACTCGGCCTGTTAAGCAAGCGCAAGCCAACCGCGGCGGCTCAAAAGCTGGCGACGTATAATGCACATTTATATGTACTTCTTCCGGATTTAGACCGGCTGCTGAACCGCTATTATGAATATTATCTTCAGACAGGCTTTCCGGATATTTTTGAGGATTACAGCTTTTCAAGGCATCTGCTGTTCGGAATGGCAAAGACAAATATGCTCCGGCTGTTCCTTGCGCTCTACGCCAAGAACAGAAAGCAGCTATCCACGGAGGAGCTTGCATCGCTTATTGCAATATACGAAAGAAGGGCTCCTCAAATAGAGGACGCCCTGAAATTTATCAACCGGAAATAACCGTATTCCCGCGCAAATCATAATAAAAAATATATTGTTGCAATATCCCGCTGTAATCCGCATATTTTTCAAACGGAAATCCGGTCGGATATTGCGCGGCAAGCGCCTTGCGAATATGCGTGTCAACGGGAAACGCTTCCGTTTTATGCAGGGAAAACAGGCAAATGCAGTCCGCTACCTTCCCGCCAACGCCATACAGCTTGAGCAATTCGTTTCTGGCAGCCGCATAGTCCATCCGATAAAGCGCTTCTAAATCAATTTCTTTGTGAAAGACGCTGTTTGCCGTATGCTGTACATACCGGCTGCGATACCCGAGATTGCAATCATACAAATCCTCAACCGCCGCTTCTGCCAACGCCTGCGGTGTCGGAAACGCATAATATGCAGTCCCCTCCTCCGTATGCCGCAGTTCCCCGTATCTCTCGCACAGAAGACAGATGCAGCGCCGTATCCGTTTTATATTATTCTGCTGAGAAATAATAAAGGAAATCATCATTTCCCACAGGTCCTGACGCAGAATGCGGATTCCCTTTCCATAGTCCGCCGCGGAAAGGAGATACCTGTCAACGGAATCTATACTCTCAATGATACCCGCATAATCCGTGTCCATATCAAAATAAGCCCTCCATATATTGTCAAAATCCTCCTGTGTACAGTCAAAGAATATCCTATCCCCCTCCTGCCGCAACTCCAGATATTTCCCAAACGCAATCAGGCTGTATTTATCCGTTTCTCCACAGCGTGCCATACGGAAGCATTGTCCGGATTCACAAATCTGCTCTATGGAAAAGTTTTTATTTTTTATCGCTATCATGTAAAATCGTTTTTCCTACTCGTCCCAATTGTGGTATACGGCCTGTACGTCATCATCTTCATCCAACATGTCC
>CAMWYL010000446.1 GCA_947178465.1 uncultured Lachnospiraceae bacterium
CGGGGGCTCGGCTATGTGTTTAATTTTCAGATATACGATATTTATTGTTTGTTGTGTTGGGATGTTTGTGCGTATTGATACATCAGGCGTATGTTTTTTTGTTTTTTCCGCTTATGCTCGTAATGATGATTGAGGATATTTGGAAAAATGCGTTTCAGAAGCAGTACCTCTTTGGCGGAATTCTTGTAGCGGTGATAATCGGAATTTTATTTTTGGTTATGCAGTTCAAGTCGGGCATCTATTATGATAATCTTGAGCTTTTAATGGATACGCTTAATGCACATGCGGATTTTCAGGTTGATCACGGACCGATGGAAGCGGAATATTTTTGGACCATCGTTGAGAACTTTACTCATAATATGGTTCCGGAGATCCCGCATCATTTAAAATATGGCTTTATGCTGATCTGCATGTTAGGGCCGATATGGGCAATGTATTTATGGATATGGATTCATGCAATCCGTCATAGCAGTGAAAAAAGAGAAAAGATAAAATATATTTTAATGTTGATGACGAACCTTGCATTTGTGCCGGTGTTTGCACTGATGAACGATTGGGGACGTTGGTTTGCGGCTCTGTTTATTGTGGGATTTCTTGATATACTGGTCTTGGCATGGAAACATGACGAGGGAATATGTGATTCCCTTTTCATACTGGGGGAAGGTATTCGAAAAGCTCCGGCGCTGTTTATTCTTCTCATTTTGTATATCAGTACATTTGAAAAGTTTGAGGGATTAAATTTCCCGGAGCAGGTTACGGACTTTTATTATACAACGTATGATATAAAATGTTGGTTTTTGAGTCTTTTTAAATGAAAATCCTAATCCCCCGGCTATGCCGGGGAGAATAATCATTCATTTCCCTTTTCAAAAATGAGGATTTGAAACATACTATCTTTTCTTTTCTCTTTTATTTCGAAACCGTATGGCTTAAAAATCAGTATAATTTCCTGCTCTGTGGAAAATCTTCCAATGAGATTCGTCCACTTTACAACTGTATTTATCAGCTTTCTAATCAGATTGGGGAAACATGGGTCCGCAAGATAAAGCTTCCCGCCTGTTTTTAAAATGCGGCCGGCTTCTTTCGCAAATGCTTCCTGATCATAAAAGTGATGAAAGGCCATGCAGGCTATCAGGCTGTCAAACATTCCGCTCTGAAATGGCGTTTTGCTGCAATCCCCATACTGTATATTCATCTGTGGACATTTTCGCTTTGCCTGTTCTATCATTTTGGGCGCAATATCAATGCCATATCCCTCAATATTGCACAGACTGTTCAGTCTGTATAAAATGGTACCGGTTCCGCATCCCATATCCAATATTTTATCACCGGAATTTAATGCAACGGATTCCGTAACTAATCGGTACGCTTTTTGGGATAGATTACCTTCAAATTTGTCATCATATTTTGCTGCGCGTTTATCAAATTTTATATCTTTTTCTGCTGCTCTGACCTTCATATTAATCCCCATGCCGCCTTCGGCGGCTCAAATAGAACTATTCTACCCAACCTCATCTGTTTTCTTCCACATTATCAAAAAATAATATCGAAAAAAACGACATAAACTTAAAAAGTGTACAAAAATAACTTTCAAAGAGAAAAAGCAAATGGCTTTCCGGCTTTGAAAGTTATTATAAAACAGAAATGATGGAGTTTATCATTGCCTGAATTATTTGAAACAATTTCTCGTCATTTACTTCCGCTTTATTTTGCATCCAATAACGGTAACAGTCGATTGCTGCGGATGCAATCGTTTCTGATACGAGCTTGTAGTTGTCATTATTCTGCTTTTCTGAATAATGCATTCTAAAATGTTCTTTGATATATGCTTTCCATTTGTCAATAAAACGGGTATCAGGCTGTATGACCAAAAAAGCATATACGGTATCCCAATTGTCTTCAATATACACCATTGAATGTTTCAGAAATTCATGCAAATCAATGAACGCGAAATCCTTTTCCGGGAAACGGAGCAATAAGTCCCGCAGTCCGTTTAGGAAGGATGTTTCCATATCAGATTTTAATTCATCAATATTTGCGTAATAGGAATAAAAGGTGGTTCTTGCAACAGGAGTCTGCATACAGAGTTCCTTAATTGTAATACGGTTATAATCCGTTTTAGAATATAACCGTATAAATGCCTTTTGAATTGCTTCTTTCGTATTCAAAATGTCCTCCAATACAAATTCATTTTTATGTTGGTTATTGATTTGTTCCCTAAAATTGTTACAATAGATACAAAATGGTCGATAGGGTGAAAAGAAGTTCTAAGCATCGCAGAGCGATGCTTTGCTCACAGCAAAGGCTGTTTCGCAAAGAACTTCTAAGTTTCACCCCGAAAAATGCCTGAAATGTGGCATTTTTCATCCTGATCTGAGATTCTGCAGAGCGGAATCATGGAGGTTAGTGTATAGATTGTACCGTTATTGGAATTGGTTGTCAACGAGGAACATGTTGGTTTCGGGAGGGCGATATCATATGATCAAGCGTGTAAATGATTTTTTGGCAGATCTGCCAATGACAATCGTGGGCGGCGTCTTTCTTATTATGAGTTTTGTATTTCCAAGAACAGGCATTGCTTTGCCGGGGAATGTATTATCTTTTGATCCTGCATGGGGCGTCCGTTATTGTTGCGGATGACAATTCCTGTCTCGGTATGCTTGCATTATCGGATGTATTAAGACCGGAAACGGGAACGATGGTCTTGAAGCTGTCAGATATGAACACAGACACCGTATTGCTGACGGGTGATAACCGGAAAACTGCCGTTTATTTTGCAGCACAGGCAGGCATTACAAAAGTGAAAGCCGATTTGTTTCCGGAAGAAAAGGTGCAGAGTATTGCTGAAATACAGGGGCAGGGGAATCGCGTATGCATGATAGGTGATGGTGCCAATGACGCTCCTGCGCTCAAAATTGCCGATCTTGGTGTAGCGA
>CAMWYL010000447.1 GCA_947178465.1 uncultured Lachnospiraceae bacterium
ATTACAGGCCGTGTGGCGAGAGGAGTTGCAAGACAGCTATTGGCAGTATCCGCGTATTTTATTTGCCGTGGCAAGCGACAGGGACGGTCAGTATGATCTGTCATTTCAAGATGCGAATTTGATACGAACCGGCGATGAGGGCGGCGTTTACGGGGATCCGTATCTTCCGCTGACGGCAGAGGGGACCTCCTTCACAACGAACAGCTACGGAGGAAGTGCATGGAGATGGGGAGAAGAGTACACCTATACCTATAAAGACGGGACATGGTACCTGACACAATCGAAGACCTTTTACGGATATGGCGGCTATATTACTTCCTATGAGGAAGATAATTGGGAAACAGGCGTTGGCATTCGCGAGAGACGAAGCGATGAATTTGATGATATGGAGGCACATTGGGAAGATGATGAGACGGAATATGATATTGTCTATGAGCTTTCGCTGGATGAGATGCCTACACTTTATCAGGCGGGAATGCGTTGGTGGCTCGCAACGGACAGGGTGACGGATTGGAAGGTGGATTCCATTGTATTTGCGGAGGGCGTGACGCTCCCGGAAGATATGGTAAAGCTTCCGCAAGAGGTGAGCTGGTTTGAGTACAATGATGAGGACTGCCTGCTGTATACCTTTGGCAATGAGAGTATGGAGAAGTTCTGGCTTGCAATGTACCGCCCACAGGACAGGGAGCTGTCCATAGTAATGGAAACAGACGCAGGGGCGGCGATGGACGATTTGGAATATTATCGTGGAAAGATCTATTACACCACAAATATGATGGGAAATATCACATATAGGACAACGAAGGACGGAGTAGAAACCATAAAACAGAAAGAAGATATTATTGGTATTGTTCTGCATCGGATGAATGCGGACGGAACCGGGGAGGAGACATTGTTTGAGTACCGATATCCGGGCGTGGAGCAGGAGATTATGGATTATGAGGTGCCTTATCTGTCGCTTATTTATGAGATAAGCGGTGGGGAAATCGTTGCAGAGGTATATGTCGGATATGGGGAGCCGCATCCGTTCTACCGCATGAACCTTGACGGCAGCGGCCTGCGTCGGATTGGGCAAGTGCCGAAAGATACAAATTAAGGGTGTAAATAAAGAAAGGGAAGGGGAAGCATCCCCTGAAAGAGAGATGAAAAAAGAAAAAAACAGAAATTCGTTTTCCGGTTCAATCGGCTTCGTGCTGGCAGCAGCGGGAAGCGCAGTGGGACTTGGAAATATTTGGAGATTTCCGTATTTTGCGGCGAAGGATGGTGGTGGCCTTTATTTGATGGTATATCTGATATTGGCGCTCACCTTTGGATTTACGCTTCTGACTACGGAGATTGCCATCGGGAGAAAAACCAAGCAAAGCCCCCTGACGGCATATGGGAAACTAAAGCCCGGCTGGGGCTTTCTTGGGGGGATTGCAAGTCTGGTGCCTGTGATTATTATGCCGTATTACTGCGTAATCGGCGGATGGGTCGTAAAGTATTTCCTTGCTTATCTGACCGGAGAGGGAGTGACAGCCGCATCGGACGGCTATTTTACAGGGTATATCACGGAAGAATGGCAGCCGATACTGCTGACGGCGCTTTTTCTGTTTGTTGTGGCATTTATCATCTTTCGGGGAGTAAATAAAGGGATAGAAGCCTTTTCAAAGGTATTGATGCCGTTATTGCTGCTGCTTGTTTTGGGAATTGCAGTCTTTTCGATGACGATTCATTATGAAGACGGGGCAGGCATGACAAGGACAGGATGGGAAGGCTTTAAGATTTATGTGATTCCGAACTTTGAAGGAATGACAATAGAGAGCCTTTTTACGGTGTTGTTGGATGCCATGGGACAGCTTTTTTTCAGCCTTAGTGTTGCGATGGGGATTATGGTTACATACGGCTCTTATGTTCGGGATGACGCGAATTTGGTTCGTTCGATCAACCAGATAGAAATATTTGACACGGTTGTCGCTTTTCTGGCGGGGGTTATGATTATTCCGGCGGTATATACCTTTATGGGGAGAGAGGGGATGGCGGCATCGGGACCAAGTCTGATGTTTGTCTCATTGCCGAAGGTTTTTGCAGCTATGGGAAACATCGGGAATTTGGTAGGCGGCCTGTTCTTCGCAATGGTATTGTTTGCGGCGCTGACAAGCGCGGTGTCCGTGATGGAGGCGGTTGTTTCCAGCCTGATGGACAAATTTCATATGTCGCGCAGAAGAGCGGCGGCGATAGAGACCGGAATTGCGCTTGTGGGCGGGATTATGGTATGTCTTGGTTATAATAAGCTTTATTTTGACGTGAAGTTGCCAAATGGGGCAAATGCGCAGATATTGGATATTTTGGACTATATCAGTAACAATTGCCTGATGCCGGTGGTGGCAATCGGAACCTGTCTGCTAATCGGTTGGATTGTTAAACCGGCCGTTATAATCGACGAGGTAGAGAAGTCCGGATGCCGTTTTGGCAGAAAAAAGCTGTACATTGTAATGATTCGGTATATTGCGCCAATATTATTAGTGATTTTGCTGTTGAAGTCGCTTGTGTAGTTGTCTTCAATGGCTCAGATGATATAATAAAGCAAAAGGAGGTTTCCTATATGAGAATGTATGATTTGATAATGAAAAAGCGAAACGGTGAAACACTGACGGAAGAAGAAATCCGCTTTATGATAAAGGGTTATACTGCCAATGAGATTCCCGATTATCAGATGTCAGCGATGATGATGGCAATCTATTTTCAGGGGATGGATGAGGCGGAGACGCTCGCTCTTACAATGGAGATGGCAAAGAGCGGAGATATGCTCGATTTGAGCGATATCAACGGGATAAAGGTTGACAAGCATTCGACAGGGGGCGTCGGGGACAAGACCTCGCTTGCGTTGATCCCGATGGTCGCGTCTGTCGGGGTTCCGGCAGCGAAGCTGAGCGGGCGCGGACTGGGGCATACC
>CAMWYL010000448.1 GCA_947178465.1 uncultured Lachnospiraceae bacterium
TCTGTTCCGTGGTGAGGGGCCTTAATTACCGCATATTTCCTGCTGTATCCGGCACCGATTTTACCGCTGCTCTCATAGTTGTCGGCGAAAAATGCCTGCCTGTGAAGCACTTTTACATCCTTAATGCCGTAAATCGCCTGAATCCTCCATTTGGCGATTCTTGATTGAATTTCCATATTTTTAGCGCCAAGCGCGGAAAGCCGCGGACGCAGAACCTTGAGCATAATGAGCGTAATCACGCCAAATACGACTACCAAAAACAACGCCAGTTTCCAGTTCGTCACAAGCATCACACATCCCAACAGCACGAATACAATCGACTCCGATACCAGCGATATCAGCGACATGAGGATCTGAAAGACGTTTGGAATGTCGCTGTCTGTCAGGCGAAACACCGTTGGGATATCCGCATCAAGGTAAAACTCATAGGGACGGTTCAGAAACTCACGCAGCACCTGGCTGATCAGCTTATTCCGATTAAAGGAAATAAAACGCATCTGTTCATTCACAAGGAGCAGCAAAAACGCGCTCTTTGCTATATACACAATAATCAACAATACAAGCAGCGCAATAATGAGACTTTGTGCGTCCTCCACATGCAGAAGCTCCATTGCCCACTGAAAATATTCATTTTCCTGCGCAGTCTGCACATCTATGATAACCCACACGACAGGAAGCATTGCCGATACGCTCAAGGTTTCCAACAGCCCGCCGATAAATACCATAATACCAAGAAAACAGATATGGATTTTCTGCTTTCTGTCAAGTACATATCTCAGCTTCTTAATAATATCCATTACTGACACCGTGCCTTTCTTAAAGACCTGCTCTTTGTGCAGATATTCTTCTTTTTATCCGCTTGTCCTGATTATTTTTTCTCAATGCCGATTCTATTATTCTTTATGAAACACATGAATATTATAAAGCATTTATTGATTCAAAGCAATGTTCAATTGCGGCTTAACTTGAAACGGCCGACACAAAGCAAGGCGGTTCCCCTGTCCATACAGAGTCAACCGCCTCGTTTCCTATAATTCATAACGACTCATACGTGCACCTGCGCGCTTTGCCGTCCTCAATCTTATAAATACAGTCACAGTTCCTGATCGTTGTCAGCCTGTGTGCGATAATAATCAGCGTTTTCTCGGATTTCAGGCTGTCTATGGATTCCATAACCGCAGTTTCCGTTTCCGTGTCAAGCGCAGCCGTAGCCTCGTCCAGTATCAGGATGTCCGGGTCATTGTAGAGCGCTCTGGCTATCGCAAGACGCTGACGCTGCCCTCCGGAAAAGCGGACGCCGCGCTCCCCTATTGTCGTATCCAGTCCATGCGCGCTCTTTTCAACAAACTCCTTTAATTGTGCCTGCTCCAAAGCCTTCCATACCAACCCGTCGTCAATATCCTCGTCCTTCATTCCAAATGCCACATTCCTCCGAATGGTGTCATCCATCAGATTGACATTTTGCGGGACAAAACCAATCAGTCTGCTCTTTTCGCTTTTTATATTGGTAATGTCAACGCCATCTATCCGTATGTGTCCCTCCTGCGGAATCAGCAAACCGAGGATTATATCGGAAAGGGTGGTCTTGCCGGCCCCTGATCTTCCCACAAATGCCACGGATTGACCCTTGAATATATCGAGGGAGATATCCTCGAGCACCTCTTCTCCCCCCTCGGAATACTTCCAAGACACATGCTCAACTGATAATTTCTCATCAAACTGCTTGGGAAGCGCACTTTCTTTATCCGATGCTTCCATTAAAACATTATTATTCTCTGCATTCCTTCTGACTTCCTTAAAATTGTCATACGTATCATTGATTCCCGGCAAGCAGAACATAAACGCATTAAAATGACCTGATACCCTTCCCAATGAAGGCAAAATCCGGAACGCCCCTACCGCAAAGGCCGAAAGCTGCGGCAGTAAAGCAGACGCATCCTCCGCAGTGATTGCCCTTATACAAACGGCAATAATCAATGCCGTTACACACACCGCTTCTATCGTATACAACGGGCTTTCCGTCGCAACGGTATTCCCGATGATGCCCTTCTGTTGCTCTATATAATTCTCTTTGTAGGAATCGACAAAGAATTCCTGCCTGCCCATCACCAGTATTTCCTTTATTCCCTGAAAGGTCTGCAGCAATGTTCTGTTCACCAATGCCGAATACTTATAATTGATATCCGCATACTTTTTAATCCATTTCTGGCTTAGAACCATCACGACGGTCAGACACACAACGGATATCACAATAATACATGCCGCCAGAATGATGTCTGTAGCCATAATGTAAACACTGATAAAGCCGATCATTGTCACCTCAGCCACAAGCCTGAATATTCGGTGAAGCGCCGTATAGCATTGCGATATGCCGCTCGACATTCCCCGCATAAGCTCCCCTGTGCCGGTATTTAAGAAAAAAACATATCCACGCTGCATATAGGATTCCAACATCTCAACGGACAGCTCTCTTTGCACTTTACAGGAATATCTGACCCGCACATAGGACAAGAGCAGCTGATACGCATTTTTTATCAGAAAGATAATAATTACGACAATACCAACCGCCCAAATCAGCGCCGAGTCCGAATCGAGCCCCATATGTTCAATAATAGGCGCTGCTATTGCATTTTCGCGCAGCTGCCGAGGCGCTATAATCACCTGTACCAATGGCATCATGGCAGCTACCGTCAGTGTTTCAAGCATCGAACCCATCAGCGTCAGCACCATGACTACAATGCCCCACTTTTTATGTGAAGCCGTGAGAATAAAATTGTATCTGTCCCATACATTCTTTATGCTTTTTAGTTTGTTCATTACCCGTTCCTTTCCAAATGAAAGCACATCATGTCAGGCCTTATCTCCGAAATCCAAACAACGTGGAAAATGATTTCTTCTGTGCTCAGGGGGGGGCAACTGCATATAATCACCGT
>CAMWYL010000449.1 GCA_947178465.1 uncultured Lachnospiraceae bacterium
CTCCGGCTTCTCCACGATAATCTGATCCTTGGCCTTAATGACGCTGCCGGACACATGTTACGGCGCAGGCTCACGCCCGATGATTTTGTTACCTGCAGGCCCCCTGGCGGTCTCATGATAAAGACCCGTTCGATTGGGCGGCGGCAAAGTTCCCGCAGAAGAATACGAACTTTTTACCGTCTGTGTGATGCGGTTATCGACAAAAAAGCTGTCCTTAGAAAAGCTGTTATTCGCAGAGCTGTCCTTCGGTGCAAAGCTGCTCTTTGCACTGTTATCATAAGCACTGCTACCATTGCGGCCGCTGTTATATCCGCTTTCCTCCCGCAAGAGCTTACGCTCCTTCTCAAACGGCTCCGGTGCCTCCGTCTTAGGCGCACCCTTCTCCTTCTTCTCGGACTTTTTCTCAGAACCGAGCGTTGCCTGCGGTATCATCTCCTGCTGTGCCAAAAAATCCGAAATATTCTCGGCAATCAGCTTAAAAAGCGTATTTTGATTCGCAAACCGCACCTCCATCTTGGTCGGATGCACATTCACATCCACGCTCTCGGGCGGGATTGTAATGTGCAGCACACAGAACGGATACCGATGCTGCATCATATAGGACGCATAGCCCTCCTCAATGGCCTTGGAAATCACCTTGCTCTTGATATACCGCCTGTTGACAAAATAGTTCTCAAAATTCCTGTTGGCACGGTTTAAAACCGGCTTTCCGAGAAAGCCTTCCAAAACAATATCCTCATCCACCACCTGAAAAGGAATCATCTCATTTGCGATATCCCTTCCGAAAATGCGGTATATGATTGCCTTCAAATCCCCGTCCCCGTTCGTAAAGAACTTCGTCTGCCCGTTTATCACATATTTAAAGGAAATCTCCGGACGGGACAGCGCCATATGCTCCAGTAAATCCGTGATATAGCTGCCCTCTGTCATGGCGGTTTTCAGGAACTTTCTTCTTGCGGGCGTATTAAAGAACAGGTTGCGCACAATTAAAGTGGTGCCATCCGGTGCGCCGACCTCTTCGAATTCCGTCTCCTTTGCGCCTTCTAAGCAGCATCGGATTCCGGTCAGCGCGTCCTTGGTCTTTGTCACCAGCTCCACCTTGGCGACTGCCGCGATACTCGAAAGCGCCTCACCTCGAAAGCCCATACTCTGTAAGCTCATCAAGTCCGATACGGTATTGATTTTGCTGGTTGCATGCCGCAGGAACGCGTTTTTTACATGCGCTTTCTCAATGCCGCTGCCGTCATCCGTCACGCGGATAAACTCAATCCCGCCCTCTTTGATTTCAACGGTAATCGCTCTTGCGCCCGCATCCATGGCATTTTCGACAAGCTCCTTTACCACGCTTGCAGGGCGCTCGACAACCTCGCCTGCCGCAATTTTATCTATGGTACTGTTATCCAGTATATGTATCTCTGCCATTCGACTATGTACTCCTTCCCCATAGGTCCGTCTCTTTTATTGACCTGTATGATTTATTTCAATACAATTTTCCATTCACCATCTTCAATAATATACTGAAATTCGCTTAAATTCTCATCAAGCATTACTTGGAGCAGCTCGTTAAAATCATTCACCGAATTTATGTTCGGTAATTCTTCTTTCTTTATCCAATGCATGGCGCCCTCCTCTGAAGAACGGAGCTCCCCTTCAAAGCTGTCCGTCTGAAAAAGAAACACGATATAACGCCCGCCTTCTATGGGAAACTGCTTTACGCCGCAAAGCTTAGGATTAAAAACCGTCAGCCCCGTTTCCTCCTTCATTTCACGGACAACCGCATCAACAATCGATTCGCCCGCTTCAACATGTCCCCCCGGCAGCGTATAACCCTTCCAATCCTCTTTCACTCTGTCCTGAAGCAAATATGCGTCTTTTGTATGTATCAGACATAGTACCGTCAACTCTACCTGTTCTGTGCGTGCCATAGCTTTTCCTGCCTTCCTGTTTCTCCTTTACACGTAAACAAATTATATCACGGGGCTTCTCTAATGTGCAAGCAACAATTAGGCAGGAGTTTCCCCCTGCCCGGTATGTGTACTGACACACATTCATATTTTATTAAATGACGAGCACATCAGCCATTAAACTGCACCATGACAGACAGCCGCCCGTCACAATAATCTGCGCTAATTCTGCCGCCCATGCGCTCTGTCAGGAGCTTTGCGATCGACAGCCCCAAACCTGTGGAATTGCGATTTACTTCCACGGTATAAAAGCGGTCAAATAGCTTCGCAACAATCAATGGGTTCAAAGCCTTTGCCATATTGGAGAAAATAATTGTTCCGTTTTCCCGCATCTCGACAGAGAAATCCCCATCGGAATATTTCAGGGCATTGCTTATGATATTGGAAAAGATGCGATTCAACGCGCTTACGTCCAGATTGCGCCGGATTGCTTCCTCCGGCAGACTAAGCTGTGGTTGGATTCCACTTTCCTGCATCATCCCATAAAAGGAAAGCAGGCTCTCTTCCAATACGCTTACCACATTCACCTGCTCCACCTTCAGCTCATGGGAATAGGCAACCACGCTATAGCGAAATAATTCTTCTGTAAGCCCTTTAAGAACCTCTGCGCGGTTTTGAAGCTGCATCAGGTACCGCCGCACCTTTTCATTTATTTCCTCATGTTCCATCAAATCTAAATACGCGCAGATCGCGGTCAATGGCGTCCGCAAATCGTGAGAGATGTTTGTAACGGCGTTTTTGAGCTCCAAATCCCCCTGCTGAAAGCGCTGACGTTCCCTGCGAAGCACCCGAAGCTGTGTGTTTACGGTGTTGGCCAGACTGCGCATGTGCTTATCGCCCGAACTGATGTCAATCAGCATATTCGTATCGGTTGTGAGCCTGTCGGCGAAGGCACACGCAATCTCATCCGCGGATTTTTGCAGCAAATAAATTTTCACCAAAAGGGCAATGATGCACAACGCCAT
>CAMWYL010000450.1 GCA_947178465.1 uncultured Lachnospiraceae bacterium
CCTTAACATTACCTACTTTATTCCGAATCGCCTCAATGGTTGTCTCCACGAAGGAATCCATCTTCCATTCGCCTTTACAGCCGCAGACATTCATCACGAAATTTCTCAGCATGGTCATGCCTTCTACGGTATGCATGACTTCCGGGTGAAACTGTACCGCATACAATCTCTTCTCCGGCCACTCCATTGCCGCCACCGGACAGACGGGTGTATGTGCCGTCACTGTAAAATGTTCGGGTGCTTTTTCAATATAATCGGTATGGCTCATCCAGCAGATCGTTTTCTCGGACACGCCCGCAAACATAGCCGCTTTTTGATCGATATCCACCTCGGTCTTACCGTATTCGCTGACAGGTGCAGGAGTCCCTTTACCGCCCAGCAGATGCGCCATCAGCTGAGATCCGTAACAGATACCCAGAATCGGTATCCCCAGTTCAAAGATTTCCTTATCGCATACCACAGCGCCCTCTCCATACACACTGTTGGGTCCTCCGGTAAAAATGATCCCCTTCGGATTCATCCCTTTTATCTGATCAAGACTTAAGCTGTAAGGATGCACCTCACAATACACATTACATTCCCTGACTCTTCGCGCAATCAACTGATTATACTGCCCGCCGAAATCCAATACGATAACCGTTTCTCTCTCCATTTTATCTTCCGCTCCCTTCATGCCTTATTATATTGCACGTCCAAAACCCTTGTCAAAACATATTTACATTTTGTGCACTCCCCTTACACGCATCATTACATTTCACACTCATACCACAGCCTAAGCTCAGAGGGAAGCTGATATCTGAAGGAGCCCCTCGGAAAGCGTCAGCACTTAGCGAGGTATTTCACGAGCTTAGTGTCTGCTACGCTTGAGGTGGAGCGAAAGCGCGGTGACGCAGATATTAGCTCCCCTCTGAGCGTCCGGTTAGCCAATGTGTGAAAAGTAACCACGCAGCCACTCTTTATTCCCCCATTCACAGCCAATCAATCCCTCAACCCGGACCTTCTTCAATTCCCCGTACTATAATACCTCCTCACACTCACCCTCCAGAACAGATAAGCAGCCGCATACACCACCACCCCAACAACCGGCGCGATATAAATATAAACTTCATTATAATTCGCCATATCCGCTTTCCTAAGAAGATACTGCGCCGGAAAATAATTCACAAACGCAAACGGAACCACATATATTAAAATAACCTGAATAACTTTATGGTATATACTGATCGGATACCCCGCGAACTTACGCATATTCCAATAGAAAATTGACCGGATGCTGTTAGTTTCCACAAAGTAAAAACACAGGGATGAAAATATGATGAACATACCGCCCTGTATCAATATACCACCGATAATCGCTGCAATATAGTACAGTATAGTGGCAGCATTCCAATGGATTCCGACCCTCCCGGCAGATATGACAAACAGAAGTATTCCCAACGTCCCGTGTCCTGCCGTCGCAATCAAATCTGCATTATTCAAAATCAACTGAAGCAGTAGACCTCTTGGCCTGACAAGAAGCCTGTCAAATCTTCCTTCCCTGATCGTATCCGAAAACTGCCTCAGATCCGCAAACAGCGAAACCACAAAAGCGTAGGTCAAGAAGAGCATACTATACAAGAACAACATTTCATTTACATTCCAGCCATTGATCCTGTCGAACTTAAGCAGTGCCAGATAGATTGCAATAATGTTAGCGGATTCCCTGATAAACACAGCCAAGGTAGCAACCAACGTATCCACCCTGTATTGCAGCCTTGTCCGAAAGCTCATCTTTATCGACTGCAAAGTAATTCTCATTTCACCCATACTAGTACCCATTCCTTTCTCTAACCGCCCTGCACCACGAGCTTTTTTACGCCCCTTTTCCAAAATATGTTTGCAATGATTCCCAGAACAACTATCCAGATGATCTGAACCGCTATGCCTGAAAGGATCTCCGCCCCATCCAGCTCACCGAGATATATCCTCACCGGCGTAAAATAGATTGACTCGAAAGGGGTATAAGAAATTATTTTTCTAAGCGCCGCAGGCATAAACCATAAAGGCAGCAAAGTCCCTGCCAGGATATTTACAAATACATTTTTTATTGTTATGATTCCCCACACACTGAACAGCCAGAAGCTCCATGTCTGGATAATAAAACTGATCAGCCACAGGATCAGATACCCAAATATTACGCTGCCGAACATGGCAATCAGGCTGAGCACACTTTTCGGGGGACACAGGCTCGTATACAGCAGTGTAAAAAGCAACGCGGGTATGAAATGAAAGATGATTTTAAATGCGCCTTCCCCAATATTTTCCGCCAACAGCCGCAACATGAAACTGACCGGTTTTAAAAATTCACCGGTGATACTCCCGTCATGTATTTTGTGTTCGAGGAACATCTCATCATAATCAAACGCATGTGACAGTCCCAGCGTAATGACGAAGTTCGTAGCCACCATACGATAGGATATCCCGTCAACATCCGCGGCATCCCCATATAACGCCTTATAGATACACAGGTAGACTACAATCATCATGGCCGTGTTGACTATTCCCATGAAAAAATCTAATTTGTATGCCATTTTATCCTCAAATTTCTTGACGGCAAATTCCACATAAGCTCTCATAGATTAATTTCCCTCCGCTGCCGGATCATCCAAAACGACCCTTCCCTCGTAAATATCGCGGATGATTCCGTCTATCTCAGGTTCGCAGATAGAAATATCCTTGATATTTTTTTGTGCAAAAAGATTTTCCATGACCGTATTCATGGGTGCAACATTCAGATCAAATGTCTGTATTTCCTTCTCATCATTTTCAAGCAGTATTTCAATCGTCTTGGAATTGGCATATTTATTTTTAATCTGTTCAATGCTTCCGTCATATATCTTTTTTCCCTTGTCAATGATAATCAGCCGGTCACAGACCTTCTCTATAT
>CAMWYL010000451.1 GCA_947178465.1 uncultured Lachnospiraceae bacterium
GGATGAAAAAGTATCTCCAGCACGCGGCCATCACGTTCTGCTTTGGCCACAATCTTAGGATATAATCTGACAATTCTGTCATAATCCATATGCCCTCTCATAATAAGCCCCCACAGATACATCTGATCCATACCATGTGCCTTCGCATAGCGATCCGCCTTATAAGAATAAAGTGACAGTAGCTTGTTCTTGATAAAGTTTACCGGCCGATATGTCTTCCACAAGGAAATCTCCGACACAAATGCACCCAGCATTTCCTTGGAATTGCGGATATATTCCACCTCATACCCTTCCTGCGCGATCACCTCTGTCAACGCTTCCCACACAACAGGAATCATATGTGCATGCTGATGGGAGTCGATCCGCAGCCGCTTTTGACCGCACGGAATACCATGCTCCTCCGCAATAGCCATAGCTTTGGAAACCGCCGCCTGTACGGTCTCTATCTGTGCCTTTATCTCTTTCTTCAACTGTTCCTTAGCCGTTCGGCGCTTCCACGGCAGATAGGAGAATATAAACAATCCGCCCCAGGATCTTCCCATAAGATCGCTGTTGTCACAAACAAGCAGCGGTGCCTGATCCTTTCCCGCAAGGCAATGTCCCTCCACAAAATCAAGGTGCACAGACATCATCGGCAGAAAAGGCATCTGCGGAATCGCCTGATAGAATAACTCCATACATGCATCAAAGCAGGACATATTCGGCACAACACTGATGCTGTCAAGCTGCCCCTGTAACATGCATGAAAGCATATCCTTGGATGTATTGACGGTCAGCGCGTAATCGTCCGCATGAATATCTGTTTTTAGCATTTTATAACCATGCCTTTCTTTTCCTATTCGGTTCTTTCCTCTGCGTCATCTGCCTCATCGTCTTCTTTCCAGACAAACGTGTCTATAATATAACGAGGTCTGTGCTTTGCCTCCATGTAGATCTTACCCACATATTCCCCAATGATCCCCAATGAGAGCAGCGTCACGCCGCCGATCAGCAAAGAGACAATCATTGTCGTAGTATAACCGGGTACATTATTGCCCCTCGCCCAGTCCACAAGGCTGATAATGCTCATAACAAAACTGAAAACAAACACGATAAATCCCAATGCACTGATCATCCTGAGCGGTCTGGTGCTCATGGATGTGATCCCGTCTGTCGCCAGTGTCACCATCTTACTTAGTGTATACTTAGAATGTCCCGCTTCTCTCGCCTTGACATCAAAGTAGACCACATCGGAAGGAAATCCCATGGTCGGAATCAGCCCACGCAGAAATAAGTTAGTCTCTTTGTATTCCGCCAGCGCGTCCAGTGCCTTTTTGGACATCAGCCGATAGTCCGCATGATTGGTAATTACCTTCCTGCCTACCAGGTGCATCAGGTTATAATATAATGTCGCTGTACCTTTCTTAAAAATACCATCGGAACGCCTGTCATTGCGCACGCCGTACACGACTTCGCTTCCCGCCATATAACTTTCCAGAAACCGATCCAGCGCCTCTATATCCTGCTGTAAATCCGCGTCAATGGTCACTACCGCATCCGCATATCGCCTCGCCGTCATCATACCTGCCAGAATCGCGCTCTGGTGCCCGTAATTGCCCGCTAAGCTGATCACCGAGAACAGTGTGTCCTGTGACGCAATCCGGTGCAGAAGGCGTAGCGTATCGTCTTTACTCCCGTCATTGACAAACATGACCTTACTGCCTGCCGCAATCTGTCCTGCCCGTGTCAGACGGCGTATCTTATCCCCCAGTACCTGTGCCGACTTCTCGATCACTTCCTCCTCGTTATAGCAAGGAACAACAAGATACAAGACCGGTATCTGCCTCTCTTTTATTCCATCCTTTTGCATTCCTTCCGTCTCTTTCCCCATGATACTTCATCTTGCCTCTCTGTATATCAATCTTTATAATATTCCCGGTACCATTCTACAAACTTGCCAAGTCCCTCTTCAATCGAGGTGTCCGGTTTAAAATCATAATCTCTCATCAGATCCGTAACATCGGCATAGGTCTGATATACATCTCCCGGCTGCATAGGGAGATACTCCTTCACAGCTGTTTTTCCGAGGCATTTCTCCAGAGTCTCTATATAGTCCATTAGTTTCTCCGGCTTATTGTTGCCGATATTATAGAGCTTGTAACATACTCCCTGATCATTCGGTGCCGGCGGATTGCCCATGATATTCTCCACGCCTTTTACAATATCATCAACATAGGTAAAATCCCTGTACATATCGCCGTTATTATAGATCTGGATCGGCTCGCCTGCCATAATCTTCTGTGTAAATTTATAGTAAGCCATATCCGGTCTGCCATAAGGACCATAAACCGTAAAAAACCGAAGTCCCGTCACCGGGATATGATATAATTTGCTGTAGGCATGCGCCATCAGTTCATTGGATTTCTTCGTGGCCGCATACAGGCTCACCGGACCGTCCACTTTATCTTCCGTGGAAAAGGGAACCTTCTCATTGCCGCCGTAAACGGAACTGGACGACGCATAGACAAGATGCTCCACCGGAAAATACCGGCAGCCTTCCAGAATGTGGAAAAAACCCATCATGTTGGACTGCATATAGGCATCCGGATTATCTATGCTATAGCGCACGCCGGCCTGCGCTCCCAGATTGACCACCACATGCGGCGCGTATTCCTGAAACAGGCGAAACACATCCCCCTTATCACTCAAATCTCCTTTAATAAAGGTATAGTTCTCATACTGCCGCAGAATTGACAGCCTGTCTTTCTTGAGCTGCACGTCATAATAATCATTGAGATTGTCAAATCCTATCACCCTGGCCCCTTTATCCAAAAGACTATTGGATAAATGAAAACCGATAAAGCCGGCTCCGCCGGTCACTAAATACGTTTTGCTGATGTCTAAGGAATTCATCTCTCCTCCATTCTCAAATGTATATGAGAT
>CAMWYL010000452.1 GCA_947178465.1 uncultured Lachnospiraceae bacterium
GTGCACCACGTGGCGCTTGAGTCTGCTGTCAGCAGCCGTTCAGAAGCAGACCACCCAGCGCCATTCAGCAGAATGATTTATAAATATATTGCTTTATATTTTTATTCATCTCGGTTTTCCATGTTTACATGCGCCGCTGCGCCGATAATGAGCGCGCAAATGTCCAGTATTGCTTCAATAATCAGGGAAATCGCGATAAACCGCCACATAAAGATTGCGGAGGCAAACGGGTTCACCAGAATAACAATGGATAAGACGATGGAAAGCACTGCGCCGATTCCCGCGACAAACCAATATTTTCTCTTTAAGCGCAGAAAATCAACTGCCCACTGTATCTTACAGAGCCCGGAGAACAGAATTGCGATACCGTATAAAATACTCAATATCGGAAACGTGACAATGACCCAGTTCGCCCGAAGGGTACAAAAATATCCGATAAGGATTGCAATGATACCCTTGGTCAGATTCTGCTGCAATACCGCTTCCTCGGGCGGTGTACGGAAATAATGGATTCCCTTGAGGATACCGATAACAATCAGGACAATGCCTACCGTGGTGATGATGCCGGACGTAAAGCCGACGGGGTCAATCAACAGCAAAATGCCAATGACCAGCTCGCAGACGCACAAAATAATGCTGCTGAGGTTTTCTTTTAATCTTTGCATGGATAATACCTCCCAATTTCTATATTAAAAGAATTGTACCATTAATTGGAGAAGTCGGCAATTGTTGTTTTACGGTTTTATGCGTTCAGGTTCCGGCATCCTGTGTCATGCCTCATAATGCTTGAAAGCAGCCTTTTTGCAAAACTTCATTCAACTTGTATGATATTATCCGGTGCTACCGGTTCAAAATGCAGATTTTCCTGCGAAACAGGGCCATCTTTCATTTATGCGAGGGCTTCTGCTTTATCTCAACCAGCCTTATGCAGTCCTTTAAATCTTCCGCAGTCAGTATCCTGAAACGAATCCACCCGCCATTCTCTCCACAGGGATAGCGTTGCGCCCAGAGCGACCTCGCGGTTTCTGACAGTGTTGGCAGAATTTCATTGAGCAGAGGAACGCCCTTATCACCAATCTGTAACATGACCGTTATGGCATCTCTCTCAAAAAACACATAGCAAAGATGCTTCGCCCTGTGTGCATACTTATATCCCCATCCGTAAGACTTTCCAAATGGAAAACGCAGCTCACGATTGATGTCATATCGTTCTTTCAGTTCTTCCTCGAACTCCTGTAGGAATCCCTGGCTTCCCTCCCCGATATATTGTCGGATGTCCTCAAGCTCCGGCCGGTTCTTTTTGTCAAGCATTCTTTCATACATAATGCGACCTCCCGTTTATTGCAAATATTCGGATTTTATGTTCTTACCGGATTATTATACAGTAAATAATCTGACATCCTGTGTCATAACTCTAAACAATCTTATGAATTGCTTTCGCTACGACTCCCTCTTCATAAGGGCAAAACAAGGAAAATCAAGGCAGATAACCGATAGATATAAATTAGCTGTTAAGAACAGTATCATAAATATTTAGAACAATACTTTCAACATCTTTTTCAGACGTAATGCTAATTTCGCTCAATACATCAGAAAAATCCTTTTCCCTCCACCATCTTCGCATTGCTTCCTCACCAAATTCATGGCAATTTGGCTTTGTTTGATGTCGACTTAAGGTTTCTTCAAACGGTAAGTCAAAATAGTAAGCATATATTTTGGTGTCATATAATTCAACAGCTAATTCAAATAACGGCTTATACCAATCTGCATACATAATTCCTTCTAATATAACTACATTACTATGAATGTTCCCGTATATTAAAAGTTCTTTCAAAAGTGCTATTGCCTCTGTATTTTCTCCGTCTTTGACTTTAAGCATATCTCGTCTAATCACATCTTGCGAAATAAGCATAGTATTTCTGCCAAATTTATTTTGTAGTTCTTTTGCAACCGTAGTCTTTCCGCTACCGGAATTACCTCTAAGTATAATCAGTTTTCGCATTTCTGTGCCTCGCTAAATTGAAACTTATTGAGCCCTTAACTGTGCTAAAGTATTCAGAAATATCCGTTTATCGAATATAACATTACTTTTTAATGAGGCTGTAAACCCATCTCATTTTATGTGTGCGCCTTCATCCACGCAATCAGCTCCTCAAGCTTAATCGGCTTGCTGTACAGATATCCCTGCAATCCGCTGCAGCCCAGCTCCAACAGCCGATCCCGCTGCTCCTGCGTCTCTACATACTCCGCAATCGTCTCAAAATGAAGCGATTCTCCCAGCCCTGTAATAGCCCCGATAATATCCTTATTCCGATTATTCGTTAATACATCCTTCGTCAACGAACCATCCAGCTTTACAACCCCGAAATAATTCGTCTGCAGATACATCAACGAGGTGTGTCCCATCCCGAAATCATCAATCAGAAACTGATGCCCGTTTTCCTTTAACCGCCGTATCTTATCCAGAACCTCATCCGAGGATACCAGTGCATCCTGCTCCGTAATTTCCAACCAGAGCCTCTTTGGCGGAATCTTATATTTCTTAACCGCGTCCTCCACACAGTCCTCAAACGACTCCCACATAAGCGACTCGTTTGTAATGTTTACCGATATCTTGAAGTCTGTTTTTATCTCCTTGCCGGTCTCCATAATTGCACGGGACGCCTCGTCAAACAGGAAAAGCTCTATTTCATGCAAAATATGCTCCTCCTTAGCAAGCTGGATAATCAGTGGCGGATATATAAATCTGGCAATCGGATGAATCCAACGGATAAGCGCCTCCGCACCCATGCACTTCCCGGACGCGTCCACCTGTGGCTGATACAGAAGGAACAGCTTCCTGTCACGGATGGCGTCCTTCAAATCTGCAGCCAGTACCCGCGCCACGCTTCCAAGAGAATCCCTGCGCGCCGTCAGAG
>CAMWYL010000453.1 GCA_947178465.1 uncultured Lachnospiraceae bacterium
TACGAAAGGAAAGCGAAGTGCACTGCCTAATGCGGAGATTATGATACATCAGCCTGCCATTCATGGAAACGGCGTACAGGGGCAGGCGACGGATATTCAGATTGTGTCTGACCATATTCAGCGCAATAAGCGGAGACTCAATCGGATATTGGCCGAAAATACAGGAAAGGCAGAGACGGAAATCGCAGCCGCTACGGAGCGGGATAATTACCTGTCCGCGGATGAAGCGCTGGCATTCGGACTGATTGATAAAATCATTACAAGGCGGGCCGTTATGTAGAAGGGGCCGTTTTCTTTTTTGCCGTAATGATGGTCGCTTCCTCGGGATTGTCCGAGACTCTTTCAATGGAAAAGCCCGCATCGCGCAGAAGCTCCAGCTCATGCGCCAGGGTCAGCGGAATATCAAAATGGATGAAGCAGTCGTCGGGTATCGCAGCTTCCCGCCGTTTTTTCAGGCAGGTATCCCGCAGAAGCGTTTCTTCTTCTTCGCAGCAGGCGATATAGTCCCCTAACAGGAATATGCCGCCGTTTACCAGACTGCGATAAATCTTTTGATACAGCTCTTTCTTCCGGTCAGGCAGGAAGTGATGCAGGCTCTCAAAGGAGATGACGGCATCCCACTTGTCAACGCCGAAATCGTACTGAAAGTAATCCTGACATATGGCAGTGAGCCGCTTGTCAGGATGCTTTTTTTGCAACATATCCAGCAAATCCGAACACAAGTCGATGCCCGTTACCGCAAGTCGAGGGTTCTTCTGCCAGATTTTATCCAGCTCCAAACCTGTTCCGCAGCCTAAGTCCAGAATATTTTCGCAGCTGTCGGGCAGCAGATTGGAAAAGCGCCGGTAGGAGCTTTCCCAGAAGGACATGTGCTCTTCATAACCGTCAATCCGCTTGGAAAAGAATGTCGACATTTCCTCCAATGGGGCCTGCGCCGTATCCGCGAGCCACTTCCTTAAATCCTGCATGTATTCTTCCGTTGTTTTCATAAGGTTTTCCTCCGTTTCAGAATGATTTCGTGATGTATGCCTTGGCGTAGGGTACGGATAAAGGATAGCAGATATTGATGCGGGATGCACCCGAAAGCTTTTTTAGAAAAAAGCATGAGCCGATACCATCGTGGAGATATTGCAATTGACAGATAAGCGGCCTGATTATAAAATATAGTTAGGATAACCATGATGATACGAACTGTATTTTTTATGAAAATGAAAGAGGTGGATGCTATGAAGAGACTGCTTGGTATTTTGATTGTGTGTGCGTTGGCAGTATCCTTAATTGTACCGGTAAGGGCTGTCGCGGCAAACAATTCTGTTTGGGTGAAGGAACCCGGAAAGGAAGCTTGGACATACACGGACGGGCAGGGGACAAGCCTTGTGGCCAAGATTCAGGAGGACACCTTATATATTCAGGGAGAAGGCGCGGTCCCTTCTTATGACAGGGATTGCCTTGGAAACAGGCCGTGGCATAATAAGGCAGTAAAGGCGTTGGTGATTGAAAAGGGTATAACTTCTATTGGTGCGGAGGCTTTTTCCAATATGAAGTATGTGCAGCATGTAACGATGTGGGCAAGTACGTTTATCGAGAGCCCGACGGCTTTTGGCGGCGCGGCGGAGGACTGCTTGTTTGATATTATGGGAACAAACATTACGAGCAGGAATATCGGAAATGTGTCATATAACAGCCTTGACAGTATTGCCGCATTTATGGAGCGCTTCAGCGGATACTACCGATTTTCGCTTGCAAACTATTATATGATCAATTGGGTGCAGAACCCCGCATATCCTAAGGTGGAGAATGTTTCGCCTCAGGACGCGCTTACGACGTATGCAAATCCGAATTACCCGCTTCTGAATTATCAGAACAGTTTGGACTTTGTGTCTCCCAAGCCGGATAAGGTTATGAGTGTGACTATTCGGAACAGGCGGCAGGGGATGGCCGCGTTGGAGGCTTTTTCGATTATGCTTGGGGATGCGACGTACGTGACGGCGTATAATGTTTCCGTTTCGGGCAGAAACGGGGCCGTGACACATACGGATACACCGCTGACCTATGTAATGACAATTCCGGCGGCATTTCAATATCCGGGACGGCAGTTTTCCCTGCTTCAGATTGGAAATGGTGTTGTCAATGTTTTAGAGGACGAGGATTGGAATGATGCAACGCTGACCTTCACGACAGATTACCCGTCTACGGTTTATGCGCTGATTTACAGATAAAAGCATCCGGCATATTTGGGATTTCTCAGGTTGGAATAAGCGGAAATGAGGCAAAATGGCTAAGAAATTTTATGCGGTTAAGGCCGGCAGGAAAACGGGAATCTTCGAGACATGGGCGGAATGCCAAAATCAGATTAACGGCTTCTCCGGCGCAATCTATAAGAGCTTTGCCACGAAAGCGGAGGCGGAGGCTTTTATCGGTACAGACAGCAAAGGACAGAGCAGTACATCGGACGACGGAGGACAAGGCAATGTGTCGGGTGTCAATGCACAGGTTTTAACGGAGGAGACGCAGGCAGTCGCGTATGTGGATGGGAGCTATGACGCGGCGGCCAACGCGTTTTCCTATGGGATGGTGCTGTTTCACAATGGGCGGGAGCTGCATTTCTCGGAGAAATATACGGATAATGCATTGGCGCAGATGCATAATGTCGCGGGCGAGATCAAGGGCGCCGAGGCGGCGATGCGCTACTGTCTGGACAACGATATCCCGAGCATTACGATATACCACGACTACGAGGGCATAGCAAGGTGGTGCAATGGCGAATGGCAGGCCAAAAAGGAAGGAACGATTGCCTATGCGGCGTATTACAAAAAGGCAAGCGCCAAGGTTGATATCCGGTTTGTGAAGGTAAAGGGACATTCAGGGGATACCTATAATGAGCTTGCGGACAGGCTGGCC
>CAMWYL010000454.1 GCA_947178465.1 uncultured Lachnospiraceae bacterium
ATGGACAGGTATCTGAACATTGAGACAACGCCGCTCCCTGTCCTTATGCAGATTGCGGACTGGTTTGGATTTGAGGCGGAGGGAGATTTTCTTGACGAGGAGCTTCTGCGCCGCCTGATTAAGGAAATATACCGTTTGAATAGGATTAAGGGGACAAAACAGGTGATGAAGGACCTGATACAGGCTGTGCTCGGTGATAAAGCGCACATCATAGAGAGAAACAGGCTGAGAGGTTATATTCCAAGCGATATCAGAGAGACCTGTCAGAAGCTTTACGGGAGTACCATGCAGGATGTGGTCATACTCGTAAAGCGGCCGGAGAATGAGAAGCTGCAGTCACAGATTATGTATCTTTTGCAGCAGTTTAAGCCGGTGAGAAGCTGTATCCGCCTTGTGTTCAGTGAGAGATGTAACAATCTGGATTCTTACTGCTATTTGGATTACAATGCGGCGCTTGCAAGCAAGGGATACGCATACTCGGATAATAATAACCGCATGAACGGAACGGTGGTTTTACAATAAGCATTTGCGTGAGGAGAGGGCTGAAAATGGGCAAATACACAATTATAGCGGATACAGGGAACTGTCTTGTGGAGCGGCTGAGAGGGGCGCTGGTTCCCGACCTGATACAGAATGCCGCTGAAATCGGATTGAGAAGTCCCGAGGACAGGGGAGATATCTCGCTGGGGCTGTTTCTGTACGATATCAGACCCAGCGAAGAGGTCTATCAGAAAAGAGCAGTTGTGACAAATGACAGAATATCAAAGCCGCCGCTGTTTTTGAGTTTAAGCTACATGGTGACGGCATATTTTCAAGGGGATGTTCAGTACCGGCTGCCTCAGGAGGAGAGAATACTCGGGCGTGTCATCCAGTATTTCTACGATAATCCCATCATTCCGCTTGAGGAGGTTGATGCGCAGATGACAAGCGGTACGGAACTGCATATTCAGATGTTGAAGCCGGATTCGGACGAAAAGTCAAGGATATGGAGCTTTCCGAACGCGGGAAACAGACTCTCCCTGTTTTATAAGGTATCGCCTGTGGCAATCGATTCTGAGCTTAGCAGAAAGGTTACGAGAGTTACGGATTTGGATATCAATGTATCGATGAATTTAGGGAGAGAACGATAGGCGTTATGGAAGGAGCATGGTTATTCGTATGGGAAGAATCAGATGCAAAGCCGCAGTGGTAATCCGATTTATTGACACTGTGACACAGGCTCCGGTATCGGGCAGCAGTCTGTACATACAGGTTGTGCCGAAAAGTCCCCTGATATGGAAAGAGGACGGATATGTTGTCATCATGGAGCAGCCGGGGGTGGACAGCCTTGACATTTCCGTATCGTGCAGCAGTTTTTCGCCGGTGCGGTTTCATGTGGCTCTTTTGCGGGAGGCTCCCGTTCCAATCCGGTATGTCCGGCTCCTGCCTGCCACCGGTTATCCATTTACGGAACGGATGGCAGTTATCCGCGGAACCGCCGCGCAGGGAGAGTTGTATGCGCTGAGGGTGGCGGATGCCGGCCGATACAGGATTATGGAAAATCTCACCGCAGGGGAAGCTGTGGTAAAGCTGTGGGGAAGTGAAAGAATTTCACCAGGACAGCTGCTGATGCTGAATGAGGGAGAACGGTACGAGCCTGTCACACTGCTTGAGGCGGATGACGAAACAGAGTATGGGTATCGAATCACGGAACCCCTGAAAGAAAGCTGGCGGAAGGGGAAAACAAAGCTGTATTCTGCCGTCAGGATTTCTACTGATGACGAAGGGCGTTTTTGTATTGCATATGACAGGATACAAAAAGGCGGGGAGACAATCCGCTTTTGGGGCGGACAGGAAATAAACAAGGCGGATATGGAGTTAGAGATACGGGAAGGACAGGAGTTGGAGATTGATGTGGGAAGATGAGCTGTTCCGGACTTATTATGATGAAGCGGACGAACTGGAGGAATATCTGTCGGAGAGTGTGCTGACAGACGATTTTTACAGGGCGGCGCTTGTCGTACTCTCGGCGTATGCGAGGAGCATCCGAGAGGGAACACTTGCGGACAGAGAGCGTTTTTTGGAGCGGCTTGACAATCTTGTGCTGCTGATAGAGAACTTTATAGAGGGTAGACTGCAGGAGACGCCGCCGTTTTTTGATTTTTCTTTTCTCCGGTTCTGCCGGGAGCAGGGACTGGTGCAATGGCAGATCCGGATACTGTTGTTCGCGGGAGTGGAGCGTTATTATCCAGAGAGCATAGAGCTGTTTTCGCAGATTTTTTCGGACAAAAGGTGTACCTATATGACAATGAATCTGGCGTACAGAATCTGCCGGGATTTGTACCATGACGACAGGGATGTTTTGGCGGATATGCGCATACAGACCGAGTATTGGAATCTCTTTTTCGAAAAGAACAATGAGCTTCTCTATGGCGGGGACAGAGGAAACGCGCCGCTGCGCCTGCGGGATGAGCTATACCTGTTCTTCCTTGGAAATACGGACAGTCTCAGGAACCACAGCGCCCTGACGGCGTTTTATGACGGAGCGGAGAAGCCGGAGGAGATGGTCGGCAGAGAGGAGGAACTGGAACGTTTCGTGCGATTGTGGACCGGATTGCAAGGCCGTGAGGATGTGTGCATTGCCGCCACGGGAGTCCGGCACAGCGGGAGGAAGCTGCTGATCAGGCATGCGGCCGCAATCCTTGAGAAGAAGGTGCTCTTTGTCGATTTTGAGACCTTGTCAGGTATGGGGGATGGCGGAGCTGAACTGGACAGCTTGTGTTTTTACGCCCGGATGCTGGGTGCCGCGGTCTGCCTTACGGAATACGGACCGGCAAGGCACGATGAGGAAAGTCCGGTTCTTGGAGAGGTCGGACGGTGGATAGCCCTGTGCAGACGCAGATATGGCATTC
>CAMWYL010000455.1 GCA_947178465.1 uncultured Lachnospiraceae bacterium
CATCCGTGTTATCACTGCACCAAATCTGCGGTGTGTAATACAACATTCCCGCATCAAATCTCCCGCCTCCGCCGCTGCAGCCCTCAATCAGGATATCGGGATATTTTACCGTAAGCCTTTCAAGGAAATCATATACGCCAAGCACATAATCATAAGTGACACTCCCGTCATAAACATCCGCCATGCTTCTGTTCATATCCCATTTAATATATTCGATATTTCCCTGTGCAAGTATTGTGCTAATCTGCTCAAAGACCGCATCCCGCACTTCTTTTCTTGAGAAGTCAAGGAGCAATTGGTTGCGCGACCGAATCGGAGCCCTTCCTTTTATTTTCATTGCCCAATCCGGATGCGCCCGATAAAGGTCACTGTCCTCATTGACCATCTCCGGCTCAATCCAGATGCCGAATTTAACACCAAGGCTGTTTACCCTGCCAATCAATTCCGATAAGGTACAACCCAGCTTCTCCTCATTGGTATACCAATCGCCCAGCGACGACGTATCGTCATTGCGCTTCCCAAACCATCCGTCATCCATGACAACCATGTCGATTCCGAGCTCTGCGGCGTCTCTTGCAAGATTGACAATCGTGTCACAATTGAAGTCAAAATACGCCGCTTCCCAGCTGTTAATCAATACGGGCCTTGCCGCATTCACATATTTTCCTCTGCATACATGGTCGCGGATACAGGAATGGTAGTTGTGCGACAGCTTGGCAAAGCCGCTATGGGAATACGACAGGATGACTTCCGGCACGGTAAGCTCCTCCTTCGCCTCCAACGGATACGAGAATAAATCGTCGTTAAGTCCCATCAGCAGCCTTGTCTGATTTATCTGGTCCTTTTCCACCTCACACAAAAAATTACCGCTATATACAAACAGCATTCCATAACAGTTGCCAAAGTCCTCGGTTGCATTTTTGTCCGCCAGAATAACGGCAGGATTATACTGATGACTGGAGGCCCCTCTTCTGCTTCCGAAAGAAATCGTCCCATGTCCGACAGGCGCACGTTCCACGATTCTTTCCATCGTATGTTTTCCGTAAAATTTAACCACATCGAAATCGCCGGTCAGGAAGTCCAGGCATGCGCCCGCGGCCTTCCTGACTGTTACACCGCTTTCTCCCGCGTTTCTGACCACTGCGCTCCTTGTAATGATATCCGCTTCCGGCAGCACGCCATATAAGAGACGCACTTCTATATTGCTGACCTTATCCTCCAGGACAATCTCCAAGGTCTCCGCTTCGTCCTCTTTGGCCCATACTGCCGGAAGCCCCTGAAGGCCGTACTTTCCCTTCTTTATCTCATACCGGGAAAATGTCAGATTACAGCACTGCGAACCGTCGCTGTTTTCGATATTAAGCGCGTAATTTCTGTAGTCTCCGGTTCCAAGCGTGGGATATTCCTGTGGGAGCGTATCCAACGAATAGGTCACGTCGTTTCCTGCCACATACGGATTCCCCGAGAATCCCCTGTCCGCATACAGCAACATATAGTCCATGAAACCGTTATTTCCGGCTCCATAGTACAGATGCAGAAGATAGCCGTGTTTGTCTATCAGCATCTGATAGGTTGTATTTTTGGTATGCAGCGTAAATATTTTTTTGTTTGGAGCATATAATATCGCCATGTCACATCTCCCATTGAAAGCTATTTCAGTATCCCATCCTATTGCTTATTTTATCCCTTCACCGCGCCATTTGCAACACCATTCAGTATCTGCTTCTGGCAAACGATGTAGAACAGCAGAATAGGAATCAGCGCCAAAATATAGGACGCAAACGCCAGATTGTAATTCGTTCCGAACTGTGTCTGGAAATTAAGCTGTGCCAGGGGCAGCGTGTTCTGTCCCGTTCCCGACATAATTACCAGCGGCGTCATAACATCATTCCATGTACCGAGCGCCGTGAGGATTGCAACAGTCGCATGCATGGGCGTCATCATCGGGAAAACAATTTTCCAATAGGTTTTCCATGTGCTCGCCCCGTCAATATCCGATGCTTCCTCCAATGCCATTGGTATATTCTTTAAATATCCCGTATAGAGCATCACATTCATCGGCATATAGAAAACAAGGTACAGCAGTATTACGCCGGCACGGTTTCCCAAGCCCATCTGCGCCGTCTGCTTTACCAGCGGCATCATCAGTATGGAGAACGGAACAAACATACCGCTGACGATGTACAGGTAAATCAGGCGAAAGCTCTTTTTCTCCGCCATACCCCTTCCGATAACGTAACCCGCAATGGAGTGGATTAAAATCGCCAATGCGATTGTTACCAGCGTAATCAAAAGGCTGTTCCCCAGCGAATGCCGGAAATCCGTGACCTCCATCGCCTGCCGAAAGTTATCAAGGCTCCATTTCGCCGGAAAAGCCAAGGCGCCGGCAACGTCGTTCGTCATTTCGCTTGGCTGCTTAAAAGCAATGATGAATGCCATGTATAATGGAAAGAACACGGTAAGCGTTCCTAAAATCAATACCCCTGTCAGCACCCAATTTGTTTTTTGCCTTTCCTTCATCATAGCTGCTCCTCCTTTTTATTCATAAAGGTCATTTGGAAAACGGAAATGGATACAATCACCAGGAAGAAAATTACCGCATTTGCGCTCTGGAAACCAAACTGTCCGCCATCCATACCGTTTCTGTAAATCAAATAAGAAATCGATTCCGTACTCTGTGCAGGGCCGCCCTTTGTCAGGGACATAATCTGGTCAAATACCATCAGCAGGTTCTTCGTGCTGAGCACCAGATTGATTGTCACAAACGGAACCACCAGCGGGAATGTTACATGCCAAAACTCTTTCCACTTGCTCGCCCCGTCCAGCATACTTGCTTCATATACCTCCTCCGGAACCGTCTGAAGGCCGGAAATATAGATAATGG
>CAMWYL010000456.1 GCA_947178465.1 uncultured Lachnospiraceae bacterium
TTTTCTATCCGACAGATTGCACAAAATATCGCACGCTGCCGACTACGGCAAATGGATTTACTAAATATTCCGGCAAGGCTGCAAAAACGAACGCAACCGCCCTCTATGCGCCATCCGTGGCGCATTACGGGCTTCGCGGGACCTCCTGTCCCGCAATTGCTGAGTTACTGACGGAATATTAAGAAAATCTCATTTGCCTCCGCAATGGCATCAAAGCCATATATGGCTTTGCAATATTTTGTGCAACCTGCCTCATTGAGAATAAAGTAATATCTTTTGGTATCCTAATCCTATAGAAAATTGCGGCAGAGTAAATCACTTAAGAAAGAATATGCCACGCAAAGCGAGGCATATTCTTTGAACGCAAGCTGCAGAGCTTGCGTTTTTGATTCCTATAGAAAAATGCGACAGCCTAAATCATTTAAGAAAGAATTTGTAACGCTTGTGTTACAAATTCTTTGGCGTGTTGCCGCCGGGCAACACGCTTTAGTTATAGTATTGCGCCTGTGCCGCGAACATTTCCGCGTAAATACCGTCCGCTTTCTGAACCAGCTCGTCATGTGTGCCGTATTCCCTGATGCATCCGTCTGAGAAAACGGCGATGCGGTCGCAGAATTTGCAGCTTGAAAGGCGGTGGGAAATATATATTGCCGTCTTATGTCCCACAAGCGTATCAAACTGCCGATAAATGTCGTATTCCGCTACCGGATCAAGGGCGGCGGTGGGTTCATCCACGATGACAATCGGCGATTTCTTGAATAAGGCTCTCGCAATCGCAATTTTCTGCTGTTCGCCTCCGGAGGGTTCAATGCCGCTCTCGTCAAAGAACTTGAACAGTATGGTGTCAACGCCGTTTTCAAGGGAATCCACCTTGTCCTTCAAGCCGATTTGCGTCAGAAGTGATGGAAGCTCCGTCTCCTCACATGGCGCCTCCAACGTGATATTGTCCCTGATAGAGAAGCCAAACAACTTGAAATCCTGAAATACAGGAGAGAAAAGCGCCATGTATTCGCGATAGTCATACTCTTTTATATTGGTGCCGTCCAGAAGGATTTCTCCTGCCGTAGGGTCATAAAGCCGACACAAAAGCTTGATAAAGGTGGTCTTTCCGGCGCCGTTCAGTCCCACGACTGACAGATGCTCTCCGGGATGGAGCGTGAGGTTCACACCGTCAAGTACCTTCACCTCCGTATTCGGATAGGTAAAAGACACGTTTTTAAATTCAATCGTATGCGGCCTGTCAGGAACGGATTGGTTTCCTTTGATGATGGCAGGCGGATAGTGCATGAACTTCACATATTCATAGGCATAGTTGGTGCGCTTGACAAGGTCCTGCATATTTTCGATGAAGTCCTGCAGCGCAGTGTGAAAGGTAGAGCCGGCAGTCAGCATTTGTGAGAAAATACCGATAGACATTTTCCCGACAATGACAAGGATTCCCAGATACAGATATGTGCAGAAGTCTTTGACTGCGGCACATATCGTCTTTATGATATTCAGAGGCAGATTCCGGTCAGCCTGCCATTTCCATTGTGTTAGGGAGTCCTGTGTATATGCGTTCCATTTTTCTACCATCATGTGTGCCGCATCATAAAGGCGGATATCCTTGCCATAGCGGAAATCCACCAGCTCCCATCCGAGATAGCCGAAGACACGATTGGACTTGGCAAGCCGTTGGAAGGCTTTTATTTCGATGGAATTCTGTTTGCTGTTCAAAACCGTATTGATGATAAGCAGGCAGGCGGTTATCACAAATAATATGGGAGCACGGAGAAGAATTAATGTAATAGCGCCTGCTATTTTCAGTGCGTTGGAAATCGCATTGAATACGGATAAGGAAATCCCGTATACGCCGCCGGAATACCAATCCATTCCGGTCCGTGCACGCTCAATCTGGTCTAATGCCTCTTTATCCTCTGTAAGCTGGAAGTCCAGCTCCATCACACGACGGCTCATCTGCTCGTTAAAGAAATTCTCCATTTTTTCGTTGTATTTCTCCAATATAACACCTGTTACAGAAGCGGCCAGGGAGAGGAGCGTACCACCGATTGCGATAACGGCAACGTAGGTCAGAAGCTTTTGAAGCTCTCTTGCGCCTAACAGTTCGTCCAGAATCAAAGGTGTCATCAGGATGAGCACAAAGGGCCGGATGGCCTGCAGGAGAATGTTGAGCGCGCCATAGAAGAAAAAACCCTTGTAGTGCGCCCATGCAATGGGCATAAAATAACCCAGTGTTTTTCGGACAACGTTTTTTTCTGTTTTTTGATTGTCAGCCAATTGCAACCGCCTCCTCATCCTTATAGTATTGTGCCTGAATCTCAAACATCTCGGCGTAAGCGCCGCCGGCGCTCAGCAGTGCGTCGTGAGTACCGTATTCCACCAGTTCCCCATTCTTGAACATAGCGATGCTGTCGCAGAAGCGGGTGGAAGAGAGGCGGTGGGAAATGTAGACGGCGGATTTGTTCCCAATTAATTCGTTAAAGCTGTTGTAGAGCCGATATTCCGCCAACGCGTCCAAGGCCGCAGTAGGCTCGTCAAGAATAATAACAGGTGCATTTTTATAGAGCGCCCTTGCTAATGCCAGCTTTTGTTTCTCGCCGCCGGAGAGGTCAACGCCGTCTTCATGGATAACTTTTAGCAGCTGCGTATCCACACCGTCGGAGAGACTGTCCAGCTTCTCCTGCATCCCGGCCTGTATCAGGCAGGCTTCAGATAAGGACTTGTCCGTATCTGCGGGGCGCTGCATCGAAACATTTTCTGCCATGGGAAACGCGAAGACTTCTACATTATGGAAAACGGGAGAGAAAAGCCGGTAAACTTCCTCACGTTTAAATTTTCGGATATCACTGCCGTTTATCAGAATCACGC
>CAMWYL010000457.1 GCA_947178465.1 uncultured Lachnospiraceae bacterium
GTCGGTGAGCACATGGAGACTAAGAGCGAGAATCAGCTTGTTAAGTTCAGAAGAGAGCACATCGGTTTTATCTTTCAGTCCTTCAATCTGATGGGAACCATGAATGCAGTTGAAAATGTGGCGCTTCCGCTCACCTTTCAGGGCGTTTCCAAAAGGCAGCGCATCAAGCGTGCGAAGAAGATGGTAAATATGGTAGGGCTTAACAAGTATTGGGATCATCGGCCGAATCAGATGTCAGGGGGACAACAGCAGCGTGTAGGAGTTGCGCGGGCTTTGGTGGTGAACCCCGAGATTATCTTTGCGGATGAGCCTACGGGAAATCTGGACTCCAATACCTCCAGAGAGATTATGAACCTGATGCAGAAGGTGGTGCGGGAGCAGAACCAGACCTTGATTATGGTTACGCATGACAATCAGTTGGCGAGCTTTGCGGACAAAATCATACGGATTGTTGACGGGAAGATTGTCGATATGGTGGATAATACCAATGCGGATGGTGCAAATAAGGAAACCGGTTGAAGAAGGGAGAGTAAGCATTAAGATGAAGAAACTGAAGCAATTGATTATATTGGTTATGACTGCGGCGATGCTGTGTGGAAATGCATGCATTGTCTATGCAACGGAGGAAAATAATAACGAAAGCAACGATGAGAACGATAATGAATCTTCCATCCTATACGCGACGGATGAGGAGAAGGATCATATAAGAGGGCAGCTGAACCGGTATTACAGCGATCTGAAAATAATCTATAAGATACCGGAAGAGAATTTAAAGCGCATGGATAAGATTTATAACAGCGCGATGTCGTATATGGCAAACACAACGCTTACACTGAGCGAGCTCATGAGCTATGAGGCGAGCATAGAGGGATATCTTTCAGAAATTGCAAAGGAGAATACAACAAGCACGGAAAAGTTCCTGATGCTTTCCAATGAGGCGCCTATTCTGAGTGTGAATTATGGGGAGCAGACATTCGTTGTTCTATCCCTTATTAACCTCGGCAAGAATGATATTACAGATGTAGTGATAACGCCGACGGTTTCCAATGAAAGGACGAAATGGCCGTTTGTCATTGAACAGGCCTATGACGCGAAGTCCATACCGATAATTCAGGCCGCAAATAATGTTGAAGAAGCGAACAACAAGCGAATGGACATAGGCTGGTTTTTTACGGCGAGGGAGGATGTTCTGACAGGCTGCTATCCGTTGACTTTTCATGCGACCTATTATCAGGGTGGGGCGGTTGTTGAGACGGATATCACTACATATGTTAATGTCAAGGGACAGGATCCGAATAAGAAGCTGATTAAAGAAGAGGAGGAAGAAGAGGAGGAGGAGAAGCAGACCAACCCCCGTATTATTGTTACCGGATACAGAACGGATCCGGAGACGGTCTACGCAGGCTCTACCTTTAACCTTACGGTAAGCGTTAAAAACACCTCTAAGGCGACGGCCGTAGAGAACGTGTTGTTTAATCTTGAGGCGTCGGTGGAGGGAAGTGACGCACAGGCCAGCTATGCGGCGTTTCTGCCGACCTCAGGTTCAAGCTCCGTATATACGGAGAGAATCGCGCCGGGGCAGACCTATGAGATGAGTATTGAGATGGAAGCGAAGTCAGACCTTGCACAGAAGCCGTATGTGCTCACCGTGAATATGAAGTACGATACGGATCAGCAGATAAACCTGTCTGATGTAGCGCATGTATCAGTTCCGGTGAAGCAGGAGGCGAAGCTGGATACCAGCAGCGCGGAGCTGATGCCGGAAACGATTGCGGTCGGTGAAGAGTCCAATGTCATGTTCAGCGTATTCAATACCGGCAAGACAACCCTATACAATGTTAAGGTTACTTATGAGGGGGATACCGTGGAAAGCGGCATCACTTATCTGGGAAATATTGCACCGGGAGCCACGGGAAGCGTGGATTCAATGGTCAGGGGTATTGCACCGGATACCGGAAACGGCGTTGTCAAAGCTGTTATTACTTATGAGGACGAGGCCGGTAATGAGAGCAGATATGAGAAGGAATTGAATCTGTATGTTTATGAGATGTTCATTGAGGATTTTCCGATGGAGGATATTCCGATGGAGCCGATGGAGCCGGAGCAGAAAGGGCTTCCGATGGTTGCCATGATCGGGATTGTGGCCGGCGTTATTGTTTTAATCATCGTAGTGATTGTGATTATCGCGAAGGTGAAAAAGGCAAAGAAGCACAAGGAAGATATGGATTTGTTGGATGAGGATGATGCATAATGAGGATTTTGGATTTATTGTTGATGAGCATCTCAAATCTGTGGAAGCGGAAGCTCCGTACCATTCTTACCGTGTTGGGCGTGGTTATCGGTGTTACCTCGATCGTGGTCATGGTAGCGCTCGGGAACGGGCTTAAGGAGTCTATGTTGGAAAGCTTTTCGAACTATAGCTCGATGACACAGATTCAGGTCTATTCAAACAATGGCGGGTACTATGCATCATCATCAAGCGGCGGTGGGCAGACAGAGGAGAAATACCTGAATGACTCGCTGGTAGAACAGATTATGCAGATGGAGCATGTGGTGTCCGTGGAGCCGCGGCTGAGTGTTTCCGTGCTTGCCAAATGCGGAAAGTATATGTCATGGATGGATATCTACGGAGTGACGCAGGAAGGGCTTAAAAGCATGAATCTGCCGGTCGGCGAGGGAACGCTTCCGCAGGCGGATGGGGATCTGAAGCTTTTCTATGGAAATAATGTGCTGATGAACTTTTATGTGGAAAAGACGGGAACGTATACATATTGGGCGACAAATGAGGAGCCGGACGTTGATTTGATGAATGACGCAATGTTCATTATCTTTGACACGGATGCTTATTGGAACTCAAGATACGGC
>CAMWYL010000458.1 GCA_947178465.1 uncultured Lachnospiraceae bacterium
AAGCGGCCCATATTCTTTCGAAAGGTTCTCCAACGCCCACTCTCCTCCCTGCTTCTTGGAAGTAATTTCATCATTCTCCAAAAAGGCTGTCACCCTGCACAAATTCAGGATAATGTACACGGGATTTTCCAAAATCTCCTTCTTCGCGTCCGCAATATCGGTGCAAATACTGTCAATATACGCTGTTCTCGGCACATCCGCGAACACCTCTTCAATCTCCGCACCGCAAAGGGCAATGCCATACTTTTTTATAATCTGAAAGTGCGCCGCCAAATCCTTATCCGTACCGTTCATTTTCCGGATATAGTCCATGGGATTATCCGTAAACCACTGCAAATGTGCCCTTGAGAAATGCAGCATAAAGGGCGTCGGATAAACAAATTCCTTGCAGTATGCCTTGTGTACAATACTGCATTCCAAGCCTTTTTCGGGTGCCTGTCTGTCCAACGCGACCACCATATTCATAAAATCCAGCTTTTGTTCCTCTGTAATATCCTTATTTACAACGACAATAAAATCAATATCGCTTTGATCCGGCTGAAAGCACCCCATCGCCATAGAACCGTGCAGATATACGCCGGTAAGCGCCGTGCCAAAGATTCGCCTGCTCTCCTCCACAAGCTTATCCAATAGATTCTGATACATCATTATCGCCTTCCTCCCTCAAATCCTATGCCGATGTTCCGGCACATTTATATTTTGCAAAATGAACGTATCCGAACATCAGATTATACATCGGAATAGATATGTTTTCCGAATTCATAAGCCTCTTGCAAATGGGTGGTCTTATCGATTTGAGGCTTCCCGTTTGTATCGCCACACCCGCCTGCAAGCACCATTCCTCTGTCCTGAAATCCGATATAGTTCACCAGCGCAAATTGATAATAAGAAACTGCCTGCTCAAATGTCCAGAAGAAATCATCCGCGGAGGTCATAAGAAGGGCACAGTCCTTAACAGGATACTTTTCATATCTGCCCAACGGCGGATTGGGATCCTCCTCCGCGATACAGTAAAATCTTTCGATGAATGCCTTTATTCGGGCGGACAACGTCCAGAAATAAAGCGGAGAAGCAAACACAATGCAGTCCGCAGCCTTTATTTTGGGCACCATGCCATTAAATGCATCCTTTTGAATGCATGGCTTTCCATAACGGCAGGCGTTACAGCCAAGACAACCCTTAACCTCGTTTGTCACAAGCGAAATCGCCTCAACAGAATGTCCGCTTTCCTCTGCACCCATGACAAAATGCTGAATTAGCCGGGCGGTATTTCCTTTCGCTCTGCCGCCTCCCTGTATCACAAGAATTTTTTTCATTGCGTCTCCTCCTGTTCCTTCTTAACATAAGCTTATTTTACCTGAAATTACCGGAAATGTCATTCCCTTGTCCTGTACAATATATCAAAAACGAATTATTCCTGCTAACCTTAATGATTCCACTTTGCGGAATCTCAAATCTGTGCGGACACACTTAGTTGAAAATAAACGTCTCAGCACACTGGACAAAAAAACAGACATTTTTTATAATGAGATTGAATATTTACAAAGGATGCGCAAACGCGCGGAAATGAGGAAAAACATGGATTTTATAACAAAAAACGCAAAAGGACTGCTTTTATGCCTGATTATCGCAGTACCTTCATGGTTTCTGGGAAAGCAGTTTCCCATTATCGGCGGAGCGGTGATCGCCATTATTGCCGGCATGATTGTCACACTATTTCTCAAGGATAAAAGCACTCTTGAATCCGGTATCAAATTCACTTCAAAGAAGGTTTTGCAATGGGCGGTGGTTTTGCTTGGCTTTGGTATGAACCTGACGGTTATTCTGGAGACCGGAAAACAATCGCTTCCCATTATTGTCAGTACGATCGCAACTTCTCTGATCATTGCGTATGTATTACATAAGGCCCTACACATTCCTGGGAGAATTTCTACTCTGGTAGGCGTCGGCTCCTCCATCTGTGGTGGTTCGGCAATTGCGGCTACAGCTCCGGTTATTGACGCGGACGACGAGGAAGTCGCACAGGCCATTTCGGTTATCTTTTTCTTTAATGTGCTTGCGGCGCTGCTGTTTCCAACCTTCGGGAAGTTCATTGGCTTTGCTACGAATACCGGCGAAGCCTTTGGGATTTTTGCGGGAACTGCGGTAAACGACACCTCCTCTGTCACAGCGGCGGCCTCTACGTGGGACAGTATGTGGGGACTTGGCTCCGCCACGCTGGATACCGCAGTCACCGTAAAGCTCACCCGCACTTTGGCAATTATCCCAATCACACTCGTCCTCGCCTTCCTCCGCACCCAAAAGGAGAAAAAAAGCGGAGAAGCCGGAAAAAAGGTAAGCTTAAAGCAAATTTTTCCATTCTTTATCCTGTATTTTGTAGCTGCCTCTATTATTACTACAATTGCGCTGTCCCTGGGCGTAAGTGCAGGGGTATTTTCGCCGATCAAAGAGCTGAGTAAGTTCTTCATTGTCCTTGCTATGGCAGCTATCGGTCTGAATACAGACATTGTAAAGCTGATAAAAACAGGGGGAAAACCTATTATTATGGGATTCTGCTGCTGGATGGGAATCACCGGCGTCAGTCTCCTGATGCAGCATCTGTTAGGAATATGGTAAACAAATCGTCGCTCAGCAGCGACGATATAATGATTTACGTTGTGGCTATTTCCTGTAGGATTAAAAATCGTTGCTTGGCAGCGACATCATTGATTGATTTACGTTGTCGCTATTTCCTATTGAATTAAGAAACTCCCTTTTCGGTGTCAGGCACTTACTGAAAACAGATTATAATTACACCGATAAACAGGAATTGAACAAACCCATATATTGACTAAAGGGATAACTTATGGATATTAAAG
>CAMWYL010000459.1 GCA_947178465.1 uncultured Lachnospiraceae bacterium
GGATGTGATTGGAATGGTTGTGTTCCTTGCAGTGTCACTATTCCCTGTGTTGGATTTTGATTTGCCGGAAATCGTGCTTGTTGGAATAAAATCTGCTTTATATATTGTTGCGGTGTCACTTCTTTTTCTGAATTTCAATTTTTTGAAAGTTATTCGTCTTTACAGGAGATAGTATAAATGCTGTTGAAAAAGATTCTTAGAAGAATGCATTGCTTGCGGGTCAAATTACGGAACGATCTTGTGTGGGGCAGTTTTGGTAAAGGATCAAGAGTAATCCGCCCGATGCGTATTGTCGGCAAGCGTTTTGTACATATCGGGGCGGGTACGGTCATTATGCATGATGCCAGGATAGAAGCCGTGTATTCGTATGGAACGGAGACTTTTACTCCTTGCATACGGATGGGTGACAATGTAGATATTCAGCAGAGGGTACATATAACGTGTGCGGAAAGCATCATAATTGGAAAAGATGTCTCAATCCTGCCTGATGTCTTGATTACCGATATAAGTCATCCTTATGACGATATAACAATTCCGCCTAAAATGCAGCGGCTGAAACACTATCCTGTTTCTATTGGCGACGAAACAATAATTGGCATGGGCGGCAGAATTCTGCCAGGGATAAGAATTGGAAAGCATTGCTGTATCGGAGCGAATGCCGTCGTAACAAAAGACATACCGAATTACAGCATGGCTGCCGGGATTCCCGCAGTTGTGATAAAGAGATTTGATTTTGAAAGACATGGATGGTGTAAAGTGAATGACAATGTAATTATGATGGGGGGGGGTAATGTAACTCTTCTTTGCGCGAGGAAGGCAGCATGAGTGCCTTTCGGAAAATTGTGCGAAGATTGTTTCATTCTATCAATTATGTTTGGAAGAATGTTTTTTTCGGTTCGTCTGGTTATGGAACAAAAATAATAAGACCTATGCGTGTTATTGGAAAGAAGAATATGTTTATCGGTAAGTATGTTCGTATTTTGAACGGAGCACGGCTTGAGGCTGTCTCTGAATATCACGGTCAGCGTTATGCGCCTCGTCTCATAATAGGCGATAGGACGACCATAGAGCAATGCTGTCATATTATTGCTGCGGACGAATTATGGATAGGGCAGGACTGTGTTTTTTCTGCGTTCGTATACATCGCGGATTGTAATCATCAGTATATTCCGGGAACTCGCATAAATGATACGGACTTGGAAATAAAGAAGACAAAAATTGGCAACGGCGTGTTCATTGGAATAGGCGCGCGGATTTTACCCGGCGTAACGCTTGGAGACGGCTGTGTAGTGGGAGCAAATGCTGTTGTGACTCATGATGTGCCTGAGCGAGCAGTTGTGGTTGGAGTACCTGCAAAGATAATCAAATATTTATAAAGCGATACTTTGTTTTTGTTAGGGAAGAAAGAAAAAAAATATGAAAAACTCAAAAATTAGGATAGATATATGTTGAAAAATATTCTCATTACTGGTGGAGCCGGCTTTATTGGTGGTGCTATCGCTCTTAAACTGATCGCACAGGGCTACAATGTAACAGTGCTTGACTGTCTTACGGAACAGATTCATGGCAAGAATCCCGATGCGTCCGAATTGTATAGCAGAATAAAAGGAAAAGTGAATTTTATTCACGGTAGTGTTACAAACAAGGAAGACTGGCAGAAGGCTCTCGTCGGGCAAGAGGCAGTTATACATCTTGCGGCAGAGACTGGAACGGGTCAGTCTATGTATGAAATATACAAATACTGCAATGTAAATATTGGCGGAACGGCTCTTTTGCTGGATATTCTTGCAAATGAAAAACATTCGATTAAGAAAGTTATTGTGGCAGAATCTCGTGCCATTTATGGAGAGGGGACTTATAATTGTTTGCATTGCGGAACGGTGTATCCTGTTGCTCGTGAAGAGAAAGATATGCTTGCGGGAGATTTTAACGTCAAGTGTCCTAAATGTAAGGCGAATGTAGAGCTCGTAAAGACTGATGAGCACTGCCTTGTTCACCCGACTTCGGTATATGGCATTACCAAGCAGGTGCAGGGAGAGCTTGTGCATACGGTGTGTAAATCGCTGGGTATTCCGTCTGTCAGCTTTCGCTACCAAAATGTGTATGGACCAGGGCAGAGTCTTAAAAATCCATATACGGGAATCCTTTCTATATTCAGCAACAGTTTGCGGCAGAATCATGATATCAATATTTTTGAAGACGGAACAGAATCCCGTGATTTTGTGTACATTGACGATGTTGCGGATGCCACTATACTTGCCCTTGGAAATGATAAATGCGCATATCAGGCGTTTAATGTGGGAACCGGGAAGGCAGTGGATGTAATGACTGTTGCAAAATACCTGAAAGATTTTTACAAGTCCGACAGCAAGATTCATATCACCGGTAATTTTAGACTGGGCGACATTCGGCATAATTATGCTGATATTTCACTTGCAAAAGACGTTCTTTGTTATGAGCCACAATTTAGTTTTGAAGAGGGGGTAAAGAAATTCTGTGAATGGGTTCTGTCACAGCCGGTGGAAGAAGATAATTACAAAAAATCTTTGGATGAAATGAAAGAGAAAGGACTGTATAAGTAGTGTTTGAGGGATTATATAATGATTAGGGTTTTACAGATAGGATTATCATTTGAAAGTGGTGGGGTGGAAAGTTTTGTAATGACTTATTACCGTCATATTGATAGGACACAGATACAGTTTGATTTTATTAATCCATATGATAAACCTCTCGCTTATGAAGAAGAGATCCTAAAGTTAGGTGGAAAAGTTTACCAAGTTGCGGATTTTCATAAAAAACCTTTTCAATACAAAAAAGATTTGAAAAAAATAGTGTCTTCATATACTGTTATACAT
>CAMWYL010000460.1 GCA_947178465.1 uncultured Lachnospiraceae bacterium
GATCAGCAACACTTATTATCATAACTTTGTTACTCATCTGCTGGAAGCCGACTATCAACGAAAAGTCTACCAAATCGTTGACAACGGCGGAGGCGTCAATGCCCCTGTTCTATCCCAGCTTATGAAGGAAACTCTTCAAAACTTCTGGGGTGAAGATGTGGAAATTTCCGATGATGCGGCGCTTACCTGGATGCGCCAGCCTCACTATTACATGGGTCTGTATTCCTATACCTATAGTGCCGGCCTCACCGTTGCCACACAGGTCTGCAAACGGATTGAACAGGAAGGAGCACCAGCGGTTGATGACTGGAAAAAGGTTCTTGCATCAGGCAGTACGCTTGACCCGGTTGGACTGGCTAAGCTTGCCGGAATCGACATCACTACAGACGCCCCTCTCCTTGATACAATTGCTTATATCGGAGAAATCATTGATGAGATTGAAAAACTGACGGACGAACTTCATTCCAACACCGGTACCTCATCATAAACATGCGTATAATAATCATGGCTGAGCACAGACTTAGAGAATGTCATTCTATTTCTCACTATACTGGATATCTGATTTACATAATCTTCCGGAATAACAGCGCCCTCATCTGTCGGTGTGAAAATTCCCCTGGATGAACTATAATACCCTAAGTCTGTCTTCCAGTCATAATTTCCAAAGAAAACAAGCGGGATAGCATCTGAGAGCACATCCCTTCCCACATAAAGCCTGGAATCCCATTCCACACCAAAGAGATTGCACAATGTCGGAAGTATGTCTACGGAAGAGACAGGCGTATCGACAATAATCGGCTCATTATCTTCAAGCGCCTTGCACCAGATAATAGCACGGCTTCTGTCCCGCTCCTCATAGGTGTTCACCGGATAACCGTATAATTCAGATAAACACGGCATATTTCCCAGAGCGGCGTCCGAATCCAGCCCATAGGGAAAATGATCCGGTGCGATGCAGATGACCGTGTCATCTGCTATACCTTTTTCTTCAAGGGTTTTCACAAGATAATCCATTGCCTTTTCAAGCTCAAGGTTCGCCGCTATATAAGCACGTACAGGCTCCGTGTAGGAAAGATTTTTCTTCGCGCACCATGCGTCTACGGCCTCTTTATTTTCCCTTGACATGGCATTCCTATCAAAAGTGTATAAACTGTGGCCGCTTACCGTCATGTAATAAACATTAAAAGGCTGTTTGTCAATGTACATCGGCAGAGTTTCCTGCATCAATTCCAAATCGCTTGCCGGCCATACAGGGCTGATAAGCTCCTCAAGACCATTTCCCACTCCCATGTATCCCCCACTGTAGCCCAGCTTTGTATGGGTCTCATGCCGGTCATAAAAAGTGTAGTCACTGTTGTGGAAAGCCATGCCGAAATATCCCTTGTCATTTAAAAGCGCTCCCATATTGGTGTGCGTTCCGTTCTGCGTAATCTCCTTAATAGAACTTCCGCCGGAAGTCGGAATCAAACCAAATAAAAGCTGATATTCACCTCCGGTTGTTCCGGCAATTGACTGTTGGTAATAATCATTAAAGTTAATTCCATTTGTGGAAAGCCTGTAAAGTGTCGGTGTGAGCTCCGGGTCAATGAGGAAGCCGGAAAATGCTTCCGCACAGATCAAAATCAGATTTTTCCCCGCAAAAGCGCCTGTATAGGCATTTTGGCTTGACGGTGTGAGCGCGGAAACATAAGCATCAATATCGGCACAGTTCCCACCTGCCCCGGCAAGCGCAGCAAAATCAACAGAGGCCACACTCTGACCGTATACAACCGGGGATACCGATTCGTCCTCCTGTGCAGTTTCCGTACTTTGGGAAGAAGTCTTCTCTTGAAGTATAACCACCTCATGAGAGCCGGCAGCCTCCTTTGCCTGTACGACGACCTTACCACCGAATACGGTTTCCTCCCTGCTGCTCACAAGGGTATCTTCCGGAGATGTGCCGACTGTGCCCTGCACGAATTCCACCCCCGGGCTTTCAAAGACAGGGGCGGACGATTTGGATAAAACAAGGTTCCGGATATCCAGACACAGCCCCTCACCCAGCCCAAACTGCATTACTGCCGACTCAAAATTATATTGATTTGTATAAATGTCCTTATGCAGACCGCAGTATAAGATAAGGAACAAAGCCGCTCCATAACAGGCTGCTCCCCCGGCCAAATGTGCCATCGAAATATAAACAACCTGCCCTGTATGTCCCCGCCAAATGCCCTTTTGGGGTAATTGCCCTATTATCTTTTCTCTTAGTACAAACCACAAGATAAGCGGCACCAAAAAGAGCGCAATATGACTGATTCCATCAAAGCAGAAGATCAGCCGCCTGATGTCAGCACCAAATCCGCCCAGTGCGTCAGTTGCAGCATTCAATATGGTATTTAAGTCATATGCCACCTTAAACTGTCTATATACCAGAAATTCCACAACGAAAATGAGAAATAAAACCCCCAGATAGAATGGTATCAGAATCTGCACTGCTTTCTTCGGCAACAGCAAAATAATGCCTGAAATCACCATTCCTACGCTGAGCGAGAATAATGTCAGAAATACAAATGAACTTCCGGTGTGCAATGTTTCGACTGACAGCTTGAAAACAATCTCCGTGTAAAAACACGAAAGAGACAAAAAAACAGCCAGCCGTGCTGTGGGTGACAGTACGGATTGTACCGCCGGATTCCGTTGTTGCTTCTTTTTCTTTTTTCTTTTCTTCTTTTGTATACTCATAATGTCTTGTCATCGCATAAGCTTTAACTTGCGTTCTCCTTTTATACTGCTATTATACATGCCACATGCATCATTCTTGCATAATCCTTTCATCATTTTTGCATCATTTTTCTTTTCGGTGTTAGTTA
>CAMWYL010000461.1 GCA_947178465.1 uncultured Lachnospiraceae bacterium
TTTAAAAAGAATTTGCAAGCCGTGATGTACTGCGATAAAATATAAAAAAGATACCAATCAAATGATAAAGGATATTTGCATTTATGCTGTTTAACTCGTACATATTTATTTTTCTGTTCCTGCCGCTTGCGCTGCTTGGCTGGTACGGATTGAACCGGCTCAAATGTTACCGGGGCGCGCAGATTTTTCTGGTTGGAATGTCGCTTTGGTTTTATGCCTGTTTTAACGTGTGTTATCTCCCGCTCATTCTGTTCAGCTGCGCTGTCAATTATTTGCTCAGTGCGCTGCTTTCAGGTGCAGAGAGGGGGAGTGGCGCCATGGTTCCGCGCTGCCGATATATGGTGCGTTTGGCGGGATGCGTGTGCAATTTGGGAATACTGGGTTATTTTAAATACTATGATTTTTTTGTTGAGAATCTGAATGCGGTGCTTTCAACAGACTTTGCGGTAAAGAATATCCTGTTGCCGCTTGGTATCAGTTTTTTTACCTTTCAACAGTTATCGTTTATTTTGGACCGGTGCAGAGGCGAGGCGGAGCACTACGGTCTTATTGATTATCTGACGTTCGTTACCTTTTTTCCACAGCTCATTGCAGGGCCGATCGTGCTGCACAGTGAGCTCATACCACAGTTTCAGAATCGGGAAAAACGAACATTCAATGCGGACGGCTTTGCGCGCGGCATAGCATATTTTGTCATCGGATTGTCTCAAAAGGTACTGCTTGCGGATTTGCTTGCGAAGCCGGCGGATTTTGGATTCGCCAACATTGACGGTTTGGACTCCTTATCGCTTGCGCTTGCGGCGTTGGCTTACATGCTCCAGCTCTACTTTGATTTCAGTGGATACTGCAATATGGCGATAGGCATCGGAAAGATGTTTGGAGTGGAACTTCCGCAGAATTTCAATTCTCCTTATAAGGCGGTGTCCGTCCGTGATTTTTGGCGCAGATGGCATATGACGCTCGGACGATTCTTTACAGCCTATGTGTATATTCCACTTGGTGGCAGCAGACAGGGGAAACTTAAGACCATGCGCAATACAATGATCGTCTTTTTGCTGAGCGGATTATGGCATGGAGCAGAGTGGACGTTTGTTGTGTGGGGAATGCTGTACGGGCTTGCAATGGTGGTTCAAATGCTGCATCCGGTTTCTGAGAAAGACGGAAAAAAGCATGTGTTTGGACATATCACAATGTTTTTATTTCACTGTCTTGCTTTCATTATTTTCCGCAGTGACACGCTTACGGATGCATTTCGTTATTTAAAGCGCCTGTTTTCCATGACCTATTTTCACAGTCTGCAGGCAGTTGCAGGTGCGATGGATTTGCCGGAGTTCTATATTGTGGAAAAATTACTGTCCATGCGGTTGCCGGGGTATGTTGACACGCTGCATATGGTGGAGCTTTTGATTGAATTGGCGGTTGGAATACTGCTGATCATGGGGAAAAATGCGCGTGAGCGGATAGAAGGACGCGCGCTGACAGGGCGCTTTGCAGCGGGGCTTGCGGTGTTATTTGCATGGTCAGTCATATCGCTGTCGGGTGTCAGCACATTTTTGTATTTTAATTTCTGAAAAGATAAGAGAGCGTGTGTATGGAAGCAAAGAAATTTATCGGGACATTTTTCATATGGGCGGGGGTACTGCTTTTTGCTGCGGCTGCGGCGGTGGCTGTTATGGATCCGTTTTACCATTATCATGCGCCGGTCGGCGGGCTGAAAGCGGTGGTATCCAAGGCGGAATATCAGTGCATCGGCACTGTGCGGAATTTTTCGTACGACAGCATTATATTCGGGTCTTCAGTGGCAGAGAATTATAATAACCGCTGGTTCGACGAAGCCTTTGGCGGAAAAACGATCAAAGGTATCAAGAGCGGCGCGGCAACGGCTGACCTTGTATATTATATGAAGGAAGCGTTTTCGTCACATGAGCTCGTCAATGTCTGGTATTGCGTGGATATTTCGGCGCTGAATGCGGACGCCTCCAAAACATTTCCTGATGCATCGCTGCCGCTGTATCTGTATAACCGTAATCCGTTTGATGACGTGCAATACTTTTGGAATAAGACGGTGCTGTTTGAACATATCCCATATGAATTGGCATCAAGCCTTGAGAGTGATTATGATGAGGGCGCATCCTACAACTGGGCGCATTATAAGACGTTTTCCGCAGAGGACACGCTTTCACGTTACGCTCGTCCGGAAATTGTTTCCGTTATGAAAAAGGAAGATGCTAATGCGGATGTCATCGATGCGAATCTTTCGCTCATCGGTGAGGTGGTACAGGCGCATCCCGAAACGCGTTTTCACTTTCTTTTTTCACCATATTCCATGCTGTGGTGGGATGAGGCGTATCGGAATGGGGACAGCGACGGAGCCATTTTTACGGTGAAGTGCGCGGCGGAATATTTGCTCTCGTTTGAAAATGTAGAAATCTATTATTTTCAGAATGACGCCGCAATTATTACAAATCTTGATAACTATATGGATACAATTCATTTTTCGGAGGAGGTCAACCATGAAATCGTGCGGCGGCTGCAGGCGGGCGAGTGCCGTCTGACTTTAGAGAATCTTGATGAGACACTTGCGGAAATGGCGGCGCTTGTTTTGGAGATTGAGGAGCGGTATATGGAGGAATAGAAAGGGTGGAAGCAGGTACAGGAACAAGATATGGAAGCATGAAAAGCGGGAAAGTATTCAAAAATGAAAAATATGAAAAAATTAAAAAAACTGTTGACAAACAAACAATAATCGGGTAATATAAATAAGTCCGATACGGATAATAATGGAAATGCGATAGTGGCGTAGTTGGTAACGCGCGACCTTGCCAAGGTCGAGACCGCGGGT
>CAMWYL010000462.1 GCA_947178465.1 uncultured Lachnospiraceae bacterium
TGGAGTGCAGCGACACATTTCAAATAGGAGATAAATGGTATCTTACCTATTCCGCTCAGGATGATACGCTTTGGTATGCATCCGCCGACAGTCAATTTGGTCCTTACTCCGAAGCGAAACGGCTTGAGGGTAAACTGTTTTATGCGGCTAAGCATGTGGAGGATGGAGAGGATACCTATATGGTGGGCTGGGCCAGGAGGTCTGAATCCGCTTCCTCCACTCAGGAGGTTTCCGGCTGGGCAGGGAATCTTGCGGTGCAGAAGGTCGTTCAGAAAGAAAACGGTGAGCTTGTCCTTGCTCCGGCGGACAGCATCCGGAACCGGTTTCAGGTAAGGAGGGAGCTGCTGTTGGAGGAACCCCATACATACATAGAAGCGGGTTCTCTGTATAATTACGAGGATGCCTTTACCTGTTACGAAAGCTTTATGCTGACTGGTGAATTTGTCTTCCGGGGAGAAGGTTCTTTTGGTCTCTGCTTTGATTATAACGGCAGAAATGACAAATACAAAATGATTTCCATATGCCCCGGCAGCAACAAGCTTCAGCACTCCTTCAATGAAGGGAGTACATTAATCGCAGAGACGGATATTGAACTTGTTCCCGGAGAGAGCTATTCTTTTACCTATATTCAGGAGGGCTCCGTGGGTATCTTCTATATCAACGATATGGCGGCGCTCACAGTGAGAGTTTATGGTGTCAGCGGTAAACCGATTAAGCTGTTCGCGGAAAATAATTCCGTGCTGTTTTCATCATTACGGCAGTATACCAAATAATATCGGAACTTTTAATAGGAGGAAAAGTATGATAAGCCAGACTTTGCGTGAGGCAAGAAAATATGAAGATACAATGGAAGCAGGAATTACGGCGGAACAACGTCCCGAGTACCATCTGTCCGCCAGGGTGGGATGGATGAATGATCCCAATGGATTTTCTTATTATAAGGGGGAGTATCATCTGTTTTATCAGTATCATCCCTATGATTCCGTATGGGGCCCCATGCATTGGGGACATGCGGTAAGCAGAGATCTCCTGCATTGGGAATACCTGCCGGCGGCGCTGGCTCCGGATTCTGCTTATGATAAAGACGGATGTTTTTCCGGCAGCAGTGTGGAATTGCCGGATGGCAGGCAGCTGCTGTTGTATACCGGTGTGGTAAAGCAGCCGCAGCCGGACGGCGGTTTTAAGGAAGTTCAGACTCAGTGCATTGCAGTCGGGGACGGAAGAGATTATGAAAAGTATGCGGACAATCCCATATTGACGGAAAAGGATTTGCCCATAGGCGGGAGCAGGCATGATTTCCGGGATCCGAAAGTATGGCGGGAGGAGGATGGAACCTATCGCTGCGTGGTGGGAAACTGTACCGGAGACAGGGATGGAAAAATACTCCTGTACAAAAGCAAGGATGGCTTCCGGTGGGAATTTGTGTCTGTCCTTGCAGCAAATAACGGGAGATTCGGCAGGATGTGGGAATGTCCGGATTTCTTTGAGCTGGATGGGAAGTATGTATTAATTACAAGCCCCCAGGACATGATGCCCAAAGGCTTTGAGTATCATAATGGAAACGGCACCCTGTGCCTGATTGGAAGCTATGATAAGGAAACGGGTCGTTTTATGGAAGAAACGGATCAATCCATTGATTACGGCATTGATTTTTATGCGCCGCAGACCATATTGGCTCCCGACGGCAGGAGGATTATGATCGGCTGGATGCAGAATTGGGATACCTGTAATCTGCGGGACACGGAACGGTTTTGGTTCGGACAGATGACTCTGCCCCGCGAGCTTTCCATAGAAAACGGGCGCCTGATTCAGAAACCGGTGAGGGAGCTGGAAAGTCTGCGCGGGAAGGCAGTGCGTTATGAGAATGTGGCTTTTGCGGATACGATCAGATTAGATGGGATTCATGGAAGAAAGATCGATATGGAGATTATGGTTCGTCCTGCGGATCCGGAAAAGATATTTCATAAGTTTGCCGTCCGTTTTGCACAGGATGAAACATACCATACGTCTGTCAGCTTCCGCCCGTCGGAATCCATTGTCAAGGTGGACAGGAAGTATTCCGGCTCCCGAAGGGCGATTATCCATCAGAGAAGAAGCCATGTGGACGGTAAGGATGGAAGGTTAAAGCTGCGGATAATCCTTGACCGTTTCAGCGCGGAGGTATTTCTGAATGATGGAGAGCAGGTTCTGACGGTAACCTATTATACGGATTTGTCAGCCGATGGAATTTCATTTTATGTGGATGGGAAGGCTGTGATGGATGTGGTAAAATATGATTTGGTGTAGCCGCCTTCGGGTTGCATTGCATCCGGGGCATGCAGGCTGAAGATGGCAGAGAGGGATAGCTATGAAAAAATATGATGTAACCGCTATGGGTGAATTATTGATTGATTTTACGGAAAACGGAATGAGCGGCCAGGGAAATCCGCTGTTTGAAGCAAATCCCGGAGGGGCGCCGTGTAACGTACTTGCGATGTTGGCAAAGCTGGGACGTCAGACTGCGTTTATAGGGAAAGTAGGAAAGGACTTCTTCGGGGAACAGTTAAAAAACGCGATCCGGGAGGTCGGGATTGATTCCGGCTATCTGCTGATGGATGAAGAAGTACATACGACTCTTGCCATGGTGCATACGCTTCCGGATGGGGATAGAGATTTTTCTTTCTACCGCAATCCGGGGGCGGATATGATGCTTACGGAAGATGAGATCCCGGAGGATTTGATTGCCGACTCAAAGATTTTCCATTTTGGGACGTTATCCATGACACATGAAGGAGTGAGAATGGCCACGAAGAAAGCGGTGGCTCTGGCGAAGAAAACGGGGGCGCTTATTTCCTTCGA
>CAMWYL010000463.1 GCA_947178465.1 uncultured Lachnospiraceae bacterium
GTACACAGCTGCATGGGTTCTGTCCAGACATTGATATTTCTTGTTGGCGGTGGTCTGGCCTGCCTTTTCTTTTTGTCTGCCAGAGGGCTTTTTGTGGCAATGGGTATTCCGCCAGAGGCTATCGGTTATGCAACAGACTATTTGAGGATCATTGCATTGGGAATCCCATTTCTGTCGGTATACAATTTTTATTCTGCAGTGATAAAAGCCGGAGGGGATTCAAGGACACCGATACAGGATCTGTCCGTATCCTGCCTGATGAATATCGTGCTTGATTATGTGTTTGTTGCACAGCTCAGGCTGGGGATACGAGGGGCGGCATTTGCAACGGTGCTTTCACAGATTGCGGCGGCAGGGCTGACTGTTTTTCATCTATACCGGAAAGATAAAAAGGCACTGGTGATACGGCCCGATTTTAAGTATGTGCTGCCAATCTTCCGGCTTGGCGTAACAGGGATAGTCCAGAATGGCGCCTCCGCCGTCAGCATGTTCTTTATCCAGGGGGAGATCAACCAGTTTGGCGTTGATGAAATATCGGCTTACACATCAGCTTACAAGATTGAAACGATATTGACGATCCCGGCAGTCAATCTGGGTACTTCGTTAAGTGTTTTCACGGCGCAGAATACCGGGGCTAAGAATTATGAGAGGAGCCGCAGGGGACTAAGGGACAGTTTCAAAATTTCGGCGGTCATTATAGCCGTGGCGGTGGTCGTCATCTGGGCTGTTTCACCGCAGCTCATGTACCTGCTGGTGGGAAATGAAAAGGATGTTATCCGTATCGGGGTACAATACCTGCATATCATTTCTCTGACGTTCCCTTTATGCGTCAGCCTTTATTTATTGACGAACTTCCTGCGAGGAGCCGGGGAGATTGGATATCCGCTTTTTAATACGCTGCTTGAACTGAGTTTCCGCACAGTTTTTGCTTTTGTTTCAGTGCAGTATATCGGGTTCAGTGGGATCATGCTTTGCAGACCTTTGAGTTTTGTCATAAGTACGGTCAGCCTGTCCTGCCGATATTTTACAAAAAAGTGGCAGAAATAGTAAGGATAAGGGGTAATAAATGATGTGCAAAGGCCGCCGCTATGGATTTACACCATATGCGGCGGTCTGCTTTTTATGCCTCATAGTCAGATAATACCGACAGGAAATAGAACCGCTAAAACTGAAAAATGAAGATATTTTACAAGACGCAGGAAATAATAAGCGGTAAAATGGCTTTTGACAAGGAGGTGATTCACATGAAGAAAGAAACAAGAACAGTGGTATATGATGATGAATTAAGGATTGAAGCATACCGCTTTGAAGGAATCGTGCAGCCTTTTCCGAGCCATTTCCATGAGCATTATGTCATTGGGTTCGTGGAGAAGGGGGAGCGTGTTCTTTCCTGCAGGGACAGGGAATATGACATAGAGGAAGGCAGTATCATACTTTTCAATCCGGGGGACAGCCATGCCTGCGTCCAGAGTGACGGAGGGACTTTTGATTACCGGGGCTTCAATATTTCAAAGGAGATCATGCTTGATCTGGCGGAGGAAGTCACGGGAAAACGGGAACTTCCGTGATTCTCAAAAAATGTTGTTTATGATGAGGAGGCAGCCTGCCACCTGCGCCCGCTGCATGAGATGGTCATGAAAGGAATAGGGGAGTTTGGGAAGGAGGAAACCCTGCTGTTCCTGCTTTCATATCTTATCCAGAATTACGGGCAGCCCTTTGAAAGCTGCATCCCGGAGTGCAGACAGGAGATTGAGAGAGCTTGTGAATACATGGGGGAGCATTTTACGGAGCGCATCTATTTAGACCAGATATGCCGCCATGCAGGGCTTAGTAAGTCAACATTGTTGCGGGCTTTTACAAAAGAAAAGGGAGTTACGCCGTACCGTTACCTTGAGACAATCCGCATCAATGAAGCTAAAAAGCTGCTGTCCGAAGGAATTCCCCCAGTGGAGGCAGCAATCAGGACAGGCTTTTCAGACCAGAGCCATTTTACGAATTATTTCAATCAGTTCATAGGGCTTGCACCGGGGACTTACCGTGAAATATTCTCGGAAAAAGACGGGGATGGTGGACAGCATGGGAAGTAGGAGATCAGCCGGGCATCTGGCGGCTCTGTTCACGATCATCATATGGGGGACGACATTCATATCCACCAAAGTCCTGCTTACGGATTTCAGACCGGTGGAAATCCTGTTCTTCCGCTTTGTCATGGGATTTGTGGTATTGTTTTTAGTCTGCCCACATCGGCTGAAAGCTGTGAGCCACAGACAGGAGGGGACTTTCGTACTGGCGGGGCTGTGCGGGATATGCCTGTATTACCTGCTGGAGAATATCGCCCTTACATATACGATGGCTTCCAATGTGGGAGTCATCATATCAGTTGCACCTTTTTTCACAGCGATATTGTCGCGGTTATTCCTGAAATCGGAAGGGAAGCTGCGGGTAAATTTCTTCATCGGTTTTGTGGTGGCAATGGCAGGTGTTGCGCTGATCAGCTTTAACGGCTCTAAACTGGAGCTGAACCCTGTGGGTGACCTGCTGGCAGTTCTGGCAGCTTTTGTATGGGCGTGTTATTCCATACTGACAAGGAAAATCAGCAGCTTTGGTTATCCGGTCATCCTTACCACACGGAGGACATTTTTTTACGGCATCCTTTTCATGGTTCCGGCATTATTTCTTTTTGATTTTAGAATCGGTCTGGAACGGTTTGCTGATTTAACGCGCCTGTTTAATATCCTGTATCTGGGATTAGGGGCATCTGCACTCTGTTTCGTGACATGGAACCTTGCGGTAAAGGCGCTTGGTGCAGTAAAGACAAGTGTTTATAT
>CAMWYL010000464.1 GCA_947178465.1 uncultured Lachnospiraceae bacterium
CGCGAACACACTTGGACGGGGGAATTTGATTGATTTGCTGTACAAGCGGGTGAGCAGACCAAGGATAATCGGACCGACATTTCTGATTGCGCATCCGACGGATTTGTCGCCGCTCGCGCGGGCAAATGACGGGAACCCGGATATTTCCGACCGCTTTCAGTTAATTATTAACGGCGCGGAGATCATCAATGCGTATTCGGAGCTGGTCGATCCCAAGGAGCAGCGCAGGCGCCTGATGGAGCAGGCCCGCTGTAAGGCAAACGGCGACGAGGAGGCGATGGAACAGGACGAGGACTATGTGACGGCGATGGAGTACGGAATGCCGCCGATTTCCGGCTGGGGAATGGGAATTGACCGTGTGCTGCAGGTACTGATGGGGACGGAAAACCTGAGGGATACGATACTGTTTCCGCTGATGAGGCCGATAAATTGATTGACATATCAGGAAGAATCCGATATACTGGAACTACTGATTAATAAACAGTAGTTGGAGGGCGGATATGCAGAAAAATATTTCGAGGAAGGGCTTTGTTGAGCGGCTGCGGTTTTATTTATCGTTTGCCTTTGATGAGGATGAGAGCGAGGGCATCTTGAACGATTATGAGGAATGGTTTGAAAACGAGGCGGCACAGGGAAAAAGCGAGGCGGAAATCTGTGCCGCTTTAGAGCCGCCTGTGAGAATCGTGAGGAATTTGCTGTCAGAATCCGGCAGCAGGTTTGTTCGGGTATCCGTATTGTTTCGGAATACGGTCATGCGGATTCTAATGCTGATAACGGCGTATTATGTCGGCAGTCTGTTGATCGTAAGAGCGTGTAACAAAAATGCAATAAGCTATTGGGGCTTTGCGGTTGGCATGCTTTTTCTGTATTTTATTGTCGGCGCTGCCCTTATAAAGAAAAGTGATAGTGCTGCGATGGATATTGGCAGGCGTGATTTTTATGGAAGTAATCTGTTGATATCGGGATTGGTAGCGGCATTGATGGGAGCGGCGGTATTTTGGGTGCCAAGAGTAAGCTCGCCTGACAGCGGAGTAGTTTGGGGGTTTGCACTTCGTGCGGGCGTGGTCTTTCTTTTTTTGATAAGCCTGTATACGGCCGTCAAAAAGCTCCCGCGATATAGGCAATATGCCTTTGTCACGATATTGCATGCGGCCGGAGGAATGGCGCTTTTGCTTTTCCTGATAAATCAAAGTCAGATGCTATATAATGGGGTATCAGAGTATCATAATGCATTATATGACAGTGGTGTCATTTATGCGGAAGCGGTTATTTTGTGTTTGATATTTTATATACGAAGAATTAAAGTAAGGAAATAATGCACATGGACTCTCAGTTGAAGCGTGGAATTTTAAATATATGTATTTTGCAATTATTAAAAGAAGAGGACAAATATGGATATGATATTATAAAGCTTTTACAGGGGCTGTTTCCGGATACGGAGGAGAGCACGATATATGCCATTCTGAGGCGGCTGAATAAGGAAGGCTTAACCGATATGTATTATAGCGATATTTCCCATGGACCTAAACGGAAGTATTACAGTATCTCAGATAAGGGGAAGGAGTGTCTGGCGGAGTACATTTCTTCGTGGCAGGAGATAGAGCGGATTTTTGCGGAGATTGGGGTAGGAAAGTATGAGGGGTGGAAACGGGTTACCGCACCACCCCCTGTAATTCATTAACAACACTCTGTACCTGCTTTTTCGGAATGATGCAAACCACCCCGTCCAAATTCTGCTCGCTTCCGCCCAATGGCCTGATCCAGCCGGAAATAAGCATTGTGTTATTTTCGGTAAATTCGATTTTGATATATTTTATTGCTGTCAAGAAGCCCACGCCGCATTTCCAAATACTTTCATTGTTTTTTATAATATTTTTGTAGCCCTTCTTCCGGAGCAGTTCGGAAACGCTGCGCTGTGTCTCCTCCGGGTTCGTATAGCTCACTTGAATAGTGGTTCTTGCAATTTTCTTTTTTGCAATCAAACCGATGACCATTAGAAGAATTCCAAAAACCGTAAGTGCAGTGAAAAGAAGCGCTACAACGGTCAGTCTGTCAATATTAAATTGCCAACTATATACCAATCTGATGTCAGGATCAGGGCTGAAATTTGCTAAATATAAAATCTGATACATACGGATCGTGATTGGCAATGAAAAACAAACAATAAACAAACCTATAAGAAACATAATTTTTCTCCCTTTCATCATTTTAAATAATTTCCCGGCACAGTTCTTTACAAAAATTAATATACTATAAGATTTTTCATGCGTCAATAAATTGTCAAACGTCCTGTGGCGGGCATGAAACGGGGTCAGAATGATAACAGTTATAATAAACTGCTTCAAACTAAGAGTTGACACACCCCCCGGATTTGTGGTAAGTTGATAATATCCAAATTTATTAAGAATGAAAAGCGATGACGAAGAGAGTACGCATATCGTATTTTTACAGAGAATATCCCTGGCGCGCCAAGAACGGCCGGAAAGATGGCGCCATAAGCTGAGAGGGATTGGAAGAGGGTATGCGGAACATGGCTTCCGAGCAGCGCACCGAGGCGGACGAGACGGGTCCGATGAGGCTGCGACAGGGTTCGCCCGTTACAGCGACAGGGTATGAAGGTACCTGCGGAGGTTTCTGTCGTGAGGCAGGAACGAATTAAGGTGGTAACACGGGATTAGGCTCTCGTCCTTATGGAACAATAAGGATGGGAGTTTTTTAATCCTATGGGATTAAGGTGTCAAAAGGTGCTTGAAGATTTTCTATCCAGCAAATTGCACAAAATACCGCACGCTGCTGACTGCGGCAAATGGATTTACTAAAT
>CAMWYL010000465.1 GCA_947178465.1 uncultured Lachnospiraceae bacterium
TCCAACAGCTTTTCTTTCATAGCCTGACAGTCCTCTTCCAGCTTGTTTACTGCCCTTTTGAGTGTCTGCTTTAGCCCTTTCTCCGCCTCACGCTCTTCCATCTTATGAAGCTGGTCTTTTACCGCCGTAAGTTCTTTTAAGACCGTATTCATCTTATTTTCCATGACATCGACATACGCTGCCATTTCAAAGATATTGTTGGCGGCTTCCTGCATATTGTTCTTGCGGAGCAGGTCAATCAGTTCCGTAAGATTTTTTTCCTTTGTAAGTTCCACATTTTCTGTCATTTTAATTTTCTTTCCCCTTTCCGCAGGGCGGTTCCCCGCCCTGCCCTTTCTTATGATTTCTACCACTTAGCGGAACGGGATCGCTTCCTCACTGACTTTCATAAAGCCCCTGTCATCGGTCTCCATCTGCTGTGAGGCACGTTCCTGTCCCTCCTGCATTGCCTGCTCCTTTGCCTGCTGGTAAGTATCCAGAACCGCATCATTGAGCTTTTCCCGAAACTCCTTTGTGATCGGGAAACATACGTCCCTGTACTTGTTTCCCGCCTTGTAGGACGGCATTGCCACGAACATTCCGTTCTTGCCCTGCACCACACTCAGATTGCCTACCGCAAAGCTGTCATTCAGCACGATGCTCGCAAGACCTACCATGTTGCTGCCCTCACGCTCAAAAGGCGTTACCCTTACCGTGAACTCCGGCTCGTTTGGTTCCTCTGCCTCCATCTTGACCTCTGCCTTGCCTGTCTGCTCCATTTCCTCATAGAGCTTCAAGATGTCGCTGTACAGTTCCTCACGGAACTCTTTCGTGACCGGATTGCAGACGTCCTTATAGACCGGGTTGTTGTACTCGTCCCTTTCCTTTGTGCGGAAACTGGGCATGGATACAAAAGTACCCTTGCTGCCCTCAATCACCGCTACATTCGTGACCTTGAAGCTGTCCCCGAACACGAGGGTTGCAAATGCCCTCACACTCTTATCCGGGTTGTTTACTGCGTTTAACTGAATTGAATACTCCATAAATTCCTCCTTTTCTGTCCTTTCCAGACGATAAAATGTTTTCTTGTTATCTGAACTGCCTTGTCTCTCAAAATGCAGGGCAGGTTCATTCTTCCGCTGGCAGGCTTCCATCCGGCATACGGATAAAACAGGATAATTGTCCCAACTGCCCTAAATCTAAATCTGTTTTCCCATGCAGGTAATTCGCAAGGGTTATCAGGAAACCGTCCTGCTCAAAGTAAAGCCATTCGTCCTGCCCTTCCTCTTTCACGACGGTTATCGCAAAGTCAGGCAGATAGCCGCCCTCCTCTTCATCATAATTGCAATAGATGCCTTCATGCAGGTTCAGTCCCAGTTCGGGGATATACACCTGCCACCCACTGATGACGATCTGATAATCCTCATCGCTTTCCATGATGTCGTCCTGATGTTGTACACTTTTAGTTGACACCTTATACTCAAGGATTTGATGTATAATCAAAGAGAATTAAGGAGGCAACCAGAATGGCAAAAAAACAATGAAAGTACGACATGGAATATAAAATCCAAGCCGTAAAATTAGCAAAAGAGCTTGGCGGTGCAAAAGCGGCATCCGAATTAGGCATCCCTGAAAACACTATGTATGCATGAACAAAGGCAGCCAGAGAGGGAAGGCTGAATATCGGTTCCGGCTCACATACTCCGGAAACCGCCATGAACCTCGCGGAGGAGCTTGCGGTTCTCCGCAAACAGGTTAAAGAGCAGGAGAAAGAAATCCGCCGTTTGAAGGAGGAGAACGAATTCCTCGAAGAGGCAAGTGCTTTTTTCGCCGCCAGCCGTCGGAAGTCAGCAAGAACCGGAGAATGATGTTTATTGCATTAAAGACCGAGGACGGCGCAGCCGGGGGAAAACTTTCCTTTTACTGCCGGATGCTGAAAGTAACCCGACAGGGGTTTTATAAATATATGTCAAACAGAAACCGCCCATGGAAATACCAACAGTTGGCTGATGCCATGAGGAAAATCGCGTCTGAAGATGAATGCAACGACACATACGGGCGAAAACGCATGTATCAGGCGCTTCTTTTAAAACATCCGGAAGGCGTCCGTATTCCCGGCGAACGTACTGTCTGCCGCGTCATGGAAGAGATCGGACTCAGCCGCCGCCGGAAACGCAAACCGAACGGGATTACCAAAGCGGACCGTAACGCGCGCAAATCCGATGATCTGCTGAAAAGGGATTTCAAATCTGCGGAACCGTTAAAAAAATGCATCACGGACATAACCGAGCTCAAAGCAAAAGACGGGAAGCTCTATGTGTCTGCCATATTTGACTGTTTCGATGGCGCGGTTCTCGGCCCGGCAATGGACACAAACATGAAAGCCACATTGTGCAGGAGCACTCTTGTCAATGCCGTTCGGTCCTATCCGGCGCTCAGAGGAGCCGTCATTCATTCTGACCGGGGATCACAGTATACCGGTGAAACCTACCGTGAGGCTGTCGCAAAGTACGGCATCCACCAGAGCATGAACAGCGCCGGCGGACGCTGCCATGACAATGCCGGGTGCGAGAGCATGTGGGCGCGGATGAAGGAAGAACTCATCTATGGAAGGCATGACACGGAAAGAATGGTTGTGGAAGAGCTGAAGACCCTCGTCTGGAGATATTTCATCAGTTATTGGAACAACAGGAGGATATGCTCCGCCAATGAGGGGCTTCCTCCTATGGTAAAGCGGCAGAGATATTATGAATCTCTGGGTGCTGCAGCTTAGGCATTGATATCCTTGTGAAAAAAGTGTCAACCAATATTGACAATATCA
>CAMWYL010000466.1 GCA_947178465.1 uncultured Lachnospiraceae bacterium
ATACAATAGAATGTGCGGAAAAATACAGAATATTTAAGATATCCGGAAGGGAGTATGAGGATAGAGCTATGAAAATAAAAACAAGAAAACATTTGAGGAAGATGTCGCTGTTTCTGGGAGCTGCTGTTTTGGCTTCGGCACTTGGCGGATGCGCGGAGAAGGCCGAGGAGGAGACGATAGCGGATGTCGCGGTAGTGGAGGCCGCCAATCCGGAGATTGGAAGTCTGAAGCTCAGTGGTGAGTTTATTGCGACAATCGAACCGGAGGCATCCGTTTATGTCATTCCGATGGCAACGGCGGAGGTCATAGAGGTTATGGTTTCGGCCGGTGATGTGGTTGAGGAGGGCGATGTGCTTGCGGCGCTCGATGATACGATTGCGCAGATTACGATGAAGAACGCCGAGGTCTCTGTAAAGAATGCGCAGATTTCGCTGGATAACGCGAGGCGTTCCTACAATATGAACTTCGGAGAAGGCGCGACGGTATTGAATGAGTTGCAGTCAGACAATACGCTCTCACAGGCGGAGGATGGTATTACACAGCTTCAGGAGAGCCTTGTGGACGCAATGACCGCGCTGGATACCTATAAGAGAAAGCTTGAGGATGCGGAGAAGGAGCGCAAAAAGGCGGAGGACGAAATGAAGGAGGCGGAGGAGGAGTACAAGGAGGTACAGAACGATTCCTCCAATATGACAGGCTTTGAAGCGATCGGGATGGGCTCCATAGAATATATGGCGGCGATGACAAAATATCAGCAGGCTGCGGAGGCGTATTCTCAGTGGCAGCAGGCGGTCGCAAGCTATAAATCGGCAATTGACCAATGCGAGGAGACCATTGAAAGTCTTCAGGACAATATTGACAGCACCTATAAGTCTTACAGCCAGGCGTTAATCTCCGATAACATCAGCAACGGAGAACTGCGGGAGGAACAGAAGAAAGCGTCCGAGAATACGATATCGCAGGCACAGCTTGGGGTATCACAGGCGCAGCTCACGATAGAGCAGGCACAGGAGAACCTTGATACCTATATGATTACGGCGCCGATTTCCGGTGTAGTGGAGACGGTCAATATCAAGGAGCATGATTTTGCGACTTCAAGCAATCCTGCCTTTGTGATTTCCAACAGGGACGCGATGACGGCGGTTTATTATGTCAGCGAGGATGTGCGCAATACCTTTTCGGTCGGGCAGCAGATAACGATAGAGAAGGATGGGGCGGTCTACGCGGGCGAGATTATGGAAATCGGGACCGCGATTGACGCGACAACGGGACTGTTCAAGATTAAGGCAAGCGTCAAGGGCAATACCTCCGGCTTCCTTTCGGGGACGAAGGCCAAGGTGGTGACGGATACATATCATGCGAATAATGTGCTGATTATTCCGTATGATTCGGTGTATTATGACGGAACACAGGCTTATGTGTATACGGTAGTGGACGGAAGGGCAAAGAAAACCAATGTCACGACCGGACTGTTTGATGAGAAGAATATTGTCATTACGGATGGTATTACAACAAGCGACTTAATTATTACGACATGGTCGGCACAATTGCGTGACGGCGTGGCGGTTTCCATTCGGGAATCTGCGGATGCAGGTTCCGGAAATACGCAGGAATAGGGGGGATGATAAATGAGTTCCCTGACAAAGCTTGCGTTAAAAAGACCTGTTTCCGCGCTTTTGATTGTGCTTGCGCTGATTGTGTTCGGTATCAGCTCGGTTTTCGGCTTTAAGATGGAGCTGACACCGGATATTGAAATGCCGATGCTCTTTGTGCTCACGATTTATCAGGGCGGGGACCCTGAGACGACACAGGAGCTGGTGACAAAGATAATCGAGGACTCCGGCAAGCAGCTTGCGGGCGTGGATTCCATTGATTCACAGACGTCCGCGAATATGTCCATGGTAATGTTTTCCTATAATTACGGCATGGATATTGACGAAGCGTATTCGGATCTGCGCAGCGCGCTGGACACTGCGTCCATGCAGCTTCCGGACGATGCAAGAGACCCTGTGATCATAGAGATGAATATGAATGCGCAGGATATGATGACCCTGTCGGTAACGGCAACAGGAGACACGGACGTCCTGACCTTTGTGGAGGAGGAGCTGCAGCCGGAGCTGGAGCGGCTTGAGGACGTTGCGGACATTTCTGTCACGGGCGGACAGTCGGACTATATCAAAATAGAGCTGCATCAGGACAAGATGAAGCAGTATGGCGTGACGATGTCCAATGTGGCAACCTACATATCAACGACGGATTTCACGATTCCGATCGGAAGCGTGAAGCAAGGCTCCATGGCGGTCAGTACATCAGCGTCCTCACAGCCGGAGACGCTGATAGACCTGCAGAATATACCGGTGGTGACAAACAGGGGCAGCGTAATTAAGCTGTCGGACATCGCGACGGTCGCAATGGCGGTCAGTGACTACAGCAGTATCAGCCGCTTTAACGGGAATGACAGTATCAGTATCGGTATTGCAAAGACACAGAGCTCCGGTACCGTGGATGTATCCAATCAGGTAAAAAAGATTGTGGCGAAGGAAGCCGCGCTGAATCCCGCAGTACAGATACAGGTAGCCTATGACGCGGCGGACAGCATCAAATCCTCCCTTAGTTCGGTAGGGGAGACACTGGTGCTTGGCGTGTTGTTTTCCATGTTGATTTTGTTTATCTTTTTTGGTGATTTCAAGGCAAGCCTGATTGTGGGAAGCTCTATGCCGATTTCCCTGCTGGCAACGCTGATTTTTATGAGCTTTGCAGGCTTTTCATTGAATGTCGTTACGATGGGAGCGCTTGTCA
>CAMWYL010000467.1 GCA_947178465.1 uncultured Lachnospiraceae bacterium
GCTTTACCTTTGTGGAAAAGCCCTTTTGTGAGGTAGATGGAATGATATTATCGCCCCTTTCCTATTTTGTTTATGACAATGTTGTGCCGGGACCGGGGGAGGAGAAGCCGGCGGTGGCATTTTCGGAGATTGCAAAGCTGATGGATGATAAAAACTTTATTTCCGTCAGGTGGGAGGAGGAGAAGAACCGCCGCTTGTTTGATAAGGTGATGAACGCACGGCGCTACAGAAATACCAAAGCGGATTATTATGTGCGGGAGATGAACAGTAATGAGGCGATACAGTTCAGCGCAATAACCTTTCTGCTGGGAAGCGGAGAAGTCTTTTTGTCCTTTCGGGGAACGGATGACGCGCTTGTGGGGTGGAAGGAGGACGCTTATATGGCATACAGGACGCCGGTGGGTGCACAGCTCAGAAGTGTCGAATATGCAGAGCAGGTAGCGGCGCGTCTGGCGAGAAAGAAAAATCTGCGTTTTTATTTTGGGGGGCATTCCAAGGGTGGGAATCTTGCGTTGTATGCGGGAATGAGCTGTGATCCCGAGATAAAGTGCAGGATTGCGCGGATATATGATATGGACGGACCTGGCTTCCGTCCGGATTTCCTGGAAACGCTTGACTATGACGGGATAAAGGATAAGGTGCTTAAGCTGGTGCCGGACGAGTCCTTTGTCGGGATGCTGATGGAGACAAAGGAGGATTATACGCTGATAAAAAGTACACAGATTGGCATGGCGCAGCATATCGCGCTGAGCTGGTGCGTAGAGGGAGACCGCTTCCAACGCGCGCAGGAGAGCGTTCCCAAGCGGAAGGAGCTGTATGACCGTATTAACCGGTGGATATTCCGGTTGGAGCGGGAGCAGGTGGGGGATTTTCTGGACAATCTTTTTCAGATCGTGGAAATCACGGAGGCAAATACCCTGACGGATTTGAAGACGCTCAGCGTCGATTTCCCGCAAAAGGCGCATTCCATCCGAAAAGCATATATGCGGATGAATGAGGAGACGAAGCGTATGCTTTGGGAAATCAGCCTGCTTTTGGCGGAGGTGGTTGCGGCAGACCAACAGGAGCGTATCCGAAAGTCTAAGGGAATCCATTGGATACGGCAGCATATTGAGGAATGGAACCCGGGCATGTAACCGTTTTCATGGGAGGTGGAAAAAGTAACCTAAAGGTAGTTGACTTTCTAACGGAAACGCGATAAAATGCATATTGTAAGTGCTTACAATTCCGTGAGCGCGGATGATTTACAGGTGAGATTCGCGTCGGCGCGCACCCGACACGGACTTGCGGCCGTGAATGCATGGCCATACAGAATACGACGTGCGCAGAAACGGAGATTAACATGGAATTTTTGAATGCGGCAATGAGCGGAAAAAAGACAAGACCCATCAAGGTACTCCAATTCGGAGAAGGTAATTTCTTACGTGCATTTGTTGATTACATGATTGACATTGCAAACGAAGCAGGAAAGTTTGACGGTGATATCGTTCTGGTAAAGCCGATTGATTTCGGTAATCTGGATATGTTCCATAAGCAGGACTGTCAGTATACGGTATGCCTCAGAGGTATTGTGGACGGTGAGCCGAAGGTAATCAAGCGCGTGGTAACAAGCGTAGCGGATGCTGTTGACGCGTATTCGGAGTATGGGAAATACAGCGATTATGCCAAGTTGGATTCCTTGAGATATATTGTGTCCAATACCACGGAGGCGGGTATTGTATATGATGATACGGATAAGTTCGAGGCAGAACCGCCCAAGACCTATCCAGGCAAGCTTTGTAAATTCCTTTTCACGAGATATCAGCACTTTAACGGTGCGGCGGACAAGGGGCTTGTAATGCTTCCGGTGGAGCTGATTGATGATAACGGCATCCATCTGAAGGAGTGCGTTGTAAAGTTTGCGAAGCTCTGGAATCTGGAGGAGGGCTTCTTAAAATGGTTGGACGATGCATGTATCTTTACCTCCACGCTGGTTGACCGTATTGTTACAGGTTATCCGAGAGACGAGGTTGAGGAGCTTTGCAAGGAATTCGGCTATCAGGATAATATTATGGTAACAGCGGAGCCGTTCGGGCTTTGGGTTATTGAGAGCGCAAAGGATATCAGCAAGGAGCTTCCGCTTCCCGATGCGGGACTTCCCGTAATTTATACAGACAACCAGAAACCGTATAAGCAGAGAAAGGTTCGTATCCTGAACGGTGCACACACTTCCTTTGTCCTTGCTTCTTACCTTGCGGGAAATGACTATGTAAGAGAATCCATGGAGGACGAGATTATCGGGAACTTTATGCATGCAACGATTTATGATGAGGTTATTCCGACTCTCGACTTGCCGAAGCAGGATTTGACTGACTTTGCGGAGGCGGTAGACGGCAGATTTAAGAATCCGTACATTAAGCATGCGCTGCTTTCCATTTCACTCAACTCCGTATCCAAGTGGAGAGCGAGATGTCTGCCTTCTCTGCTCGGTTATGTGGAGAGAAAGGGAGAGCTTCCGAAGCACCTTACCTTCTCTATCGCAGCATTGATGGCATTCTATACCGGCAACGAAATCCGTGAGAAGGCATTGATCGGACACCGTGACGGGCAGGAATACAATATCCTTGATGATAAGGCGGTATTGGAGTTCTTTGCGGCAAACAGCGCGAAGCCGTCAAAGGAGTTTACGGACGCTTATCTGAGCAACGTGGATTTCCATGGACAGGATCTGACGAAGGTTGCAGGGCTTGCGGACGCGGTAGCTGCTTATCTTGAGGATATCAGAACACTTGGCATGAGAAAGGCAATAGAAAAG
>CAMWYL010000468.1 GCA_947178465.1 uncultured Lachnospiraceae bacterium
TATGATCTGCGCGTGGATCAGAAAATGCATGGTGGGAAGATTGCAAACTATATCGCATACACCTGTCATGCGCCCGGGGGCAGCAGCGTGTGGGGAGATGTCGCAACCTTTCTTCCAATGACACTCTATCAATATTACGGAGATAAGGATGAACTGGCAGTACACTATCCGCTGATGAAAGACTGGGTGGACTGGATTATAGCGCAGGACAAGGAACATGGGGAACAGCACCTGTGGAACTTTGGCTTTCACTTTGGGGATTGGCTTGCGCAGGACGGTGTGACACCACAGAGTATGAAGGGTGGCACGGACGATTACTTTGTAGCTTCTGTATATTATTATGCATCCGTGCTGAAGCTCACAAAAGCGGCAGAAATATTGGAGAAGGCCGAAGAGCAAAAGCAGTACTGCGAGAAAGCAGAGCAGATTTATAAGGCGATACTTGCCGAATATTTTTCACCGAACGGCAGATTGGTGGTCGATACACAGACAGGATATTTGATTAGTCTGAAATTTGGTGTATATGTAAAGAAAGAACGCATCATAGAGGGGCTGAAAGCGCGCCTGAAAAAGGACTGTTATAAAATCAAGGGCGGATTTGTGGGCGCGCCGATGATGTGTCAGGTTCTGGCGGAGAATGGTATGGAGGACCTTGCATACTATATTCTGTTTCAGGAGGGATTTCCGGGGTGGATGCACTGTATCAACCTGGGTGCAACAACAATCTGGGAGCGCTGGAATTCCGTTCTTGACGATGGAACGATCAGTGGTACCGGCATGAACTCATTGAATCACTATGCTTACGGCTCCGTGATGGAATATGTGTATCGCCACATTGCAGGCGTCAATGAGAAGGAACCGGGATTTCGGTCTGTGCGCTTTGCGCCACAGCTCAATCCGAAGCTTTCCTATGTCAATTACACTTACGATTCTGTCAGTGGAAAATATGTGTCGAATTGGTGCATCAATACGGATGGCACAGTGACGGTACATTTTGAGGTGCCATTTGGCTGCACGGCTGTGGCACTGCTTCCGGGAACAGACGGTGAGGAAATTGCCTTGGAGGCAGGCGTCTTTGAAAAGACTTATCAGCCGAAACGTGATTACCGCAGATTATATACGATGGACACGCGTTTGGAGGAGTTACAGGGTGATGTGCGTGCAATGGAGATTTTGAATACAGACCTCCCGATCGCGTATGGGCTTGTGATGAGTGGTGATCCTGAAAATTTAAGTCTGAGTTTAAATGAGCTGCAGTTTATGTTTTTCATGGGATTCAATCCGCAGATGGTAAACACGGCGGCGGAGAAGTTGCTGCTGCTCATGGCAGACCGGGCAGAGAAATAGGAGGAAGACAGTTTATGGAACAGATTTTTAATCCGTATTTACCACTTTATGAATATGTTGCGGATGGAGAACCCCATGTTTTTGATGGAAGGGTTTATATCTATGGCTCCCATGATGCTTCCGGGGCAAAGGTATATTGTGAGGGGCATTATGTGACATGGTCTGCGCCGGTCGACAATCTGCGTGACTGGAGATATGAGGGTGTTATCTATCGCAGGGATCAGGATCCCTCTAACGCAGATGACAAAATGCAGTTATGGGCACCGGATGTGACACGGGGACCGGACGGGCGTTATTATCTGTATTACTGTTTTTCCTTTTATCCGGAGATTGGTGTTGCAGTCAGTGATTCGCCGGCAGGACCGTTTGAATTTTATGGTCATGTCAGATATCCGGAGCACATTGCAAAAGAAACAGGGATGCAGGGGGATATGATGCCGTTTGACCCGGCTGTTCTGACGGATGATGATGGGAGAGTGTATCTTTATTACGGATTTGCCCCGGCGTGTGAAAAGGAGATGCTGCTACCGGAGTTTAGCGAAGCGGATTTGGAAAAAATGTCTGCGGAAGAGCGAAAAAAGGTTGAGGGCATGATGAATGTCAAATTTGGTGAGAACGGAATGGCAGTGGAATTGGAACCGGATATGCTTACCATGAAGGAAGTGCCGCATGTCTGCATTCCGGGTGGTCATCATACACAGGGAACCGGATTTGAGGGACATGGCTTTTTTGAAGCCTCTTCCATACGCAGGATAAAGGACAGATACTATCTGGTGTATTCCAGCCATAAAAGCCATGAACTCTGCTATGCGGTCAGTGAGAAACCAACGGAAGGTTTTGTATATGGGGGAACCATTGTCTCAAATGGTGATATCGGATATCAGGGGAGAACCAAACCGGTGAATACGCTTGGAAACAATCATGGCGGCATTGTACAGATTGGGGACGAATATTACATATTTTATCATCGTCAGACACATGGAACAGAGTTTTCCAGACAGGGGTGCGCCGAGAAGATAGAAATTCTTCCGGATGGGAGCATTATCCAGGCAGAGATAACAAGCTGCGGGCTGAATGGAGGCGCACTCAAGGCCTCCGGCAGCTATCCGGCGGCAATTGCATGTTACATAACTTGTCCTGAAACGATGGATCACATTGATTATCAGGATCCTGCCATGTTGATGCAGACAAGGATGATACAAAAGCAGAATGTACAGTTTTTGACGGATATTCATGACCATACGATATTAGGATATAAGTATTTTGAATGTGTGGGTGTTTCCAAAATCATGCTGGAACTGCGTGGATCGTTTACCGGAATGATTCGGGTTGCAGCAGATGAAAACGGAAAAGAAGTCTTTGCGGAGAAGGAAGTGTCCATTGTGACAGCAGACTGGAATATGGTGGCTGTTTCCAGCCCAATACAGGAT
>CAMWYL010000469.1 GCA_947178465.1 uncultured Lachnospiraceae bacterium
TTTGTGAACCAGACGCTGCGTCATGGCAGTGTATGGGGTTGGCGGCTTTAACAGATCCATTCACTATATTGAGAATGCGCCCTTCCGTACCAAGTTTGACAAGGACATTCAGGAGATGTCGGGACGGCTCGGAATTGGGTGTATCTCGGACTATGAACCACAGCCGCTGATGGTGCGTTCGCATCATGGCGCATATGCGATAACCACGGTGAGTAAGATTAACAACATGGAAGAGCTTACCCGGATGCTGTTTGACAGCGGGCATTCCCACTTTTTAGAGATGAGCGGCGGGGACATCAACGCGACAGAGCTGATTGCGGCGTTGATTAACCAGAAGGAAAACCTGATAGACGGTATCCGGTATGCGTTGGAGGCAGTGGACGGCTCGGTTTCCATCCTTCTGATGAACCGGAAGGGAATCTATGCGGCAAGGGATAAATACGGGCGCACTCCGGTGGTAGTCGGCAGGAAGGAGGACGCGTACTGTGTCTCCTTTGAGGATTTCGCATACAAAAACCTTGGCTATATGACCCATAGGGAACTGGGTGCCGGTGAGATTGCGCTGATTACGGACGAGAGCTGCAGAACGCTGGTAAGCCCTAATAAGGATATGAAGATATGCACCTTTTTGTGGGTGTATTATGGCTATCCCTCCAGCTCGTATGAGGGAATAAGCGTGGAAAATATGCGTTATGAATGCGGAAAACGCATGGCTGCGCGCGATAATGTGAAGCCGGATATCGTTGCGGGTGTGCCGGATTCCGGGATTGCACATGCGATCGGATATGCTAATGAGTCGGGGATACCATTTTCCAGACCGTTTATCAAGTATACACCGACATGGCCCCGTTCCTTCATGCCTACCATGCAGAGCCAGCGGGATTTGATTGCCAAGATGAAGCTTCTCGCGGTGGAGGAGTTGATTCGGGATAAAAGCCTGCTTTTAATTGACGATTCGATTGTGCGTGGGACGCAGCTTCGGGAAACCACGGAATTCCTGTATCAGAGCGGCGCTAAGGAGGTTCATATCCGTCCGGCGTGTCCGCCGCTTTTGTACGGATGTAAGTATCTCAACTTTTCCCGTTCCTCCTCGGAGATGGATTTGATTACACGGCGTGTCATTGACCGTCTGGAGGGTGGCGAGGTTACGGACGAAGTGCTGCAGGAATACGCGAATCCGGAGTCGGAAAAGTATGCGCGCATGGTGGAGGAAATCCGCAAGGAGCTGAACTTTACGACGCTGCGTTTTAACCGGCTGGACGACATGCTGGATGCGGTGGGAATTGACAAGTGCAAGCTTTGTACCTACTGCTGGGACGGAAAAGAGTAAAGCCGGCATCATCCTGCGTATCCCGGCATATGATATAGGGATGTGTAGGATTTGGTGAGTCGATGAAAAATATTTATATCGGAGACATGGGAGTATATGTTCAATATTTGCAGCTTGCCCTCAACAGAGCCGGCTATCCGGTGGTGATTAACGGGCGGTTCGGACAGGATACCTGCAAGGCGCTGCGGCAGTTTTCGGGCGAGGGCGCAGGCTGCTACGTGGACGCTGCCTTGTGGGAAAAGCTGATACCATACCTGAAGGGCTATACCACTCATGTCATTATTCAGGGAGATACGATTACGGGTATCGCAGATACCTATGATACGACGGCATCCGCTGTCCTTACGGCCAACCCGGAGCTGGATGCCCTGAATTTACAGACAGGAACGCAGATATACGTTCCTTTTTCTTTTCCCCTTGTCTCAGAGGAGGTGCCGTATACCTCCATGCTGACGGAATTCATTTTGGAGGGGCTTGCGGTGCGGTACCCGTTTCTGGTGACGGGATGTATCGGGAGCAGTGTTATGGAAAAGGAAATCTGTTATATCCGGATAGGGAACGGTAGCAAGGAGGTGTGCTATAGCGCGGCTTTTCACGCGAATGAGTGGATAACAACGCCCGTCCTGTTGAAATTTGGGGAGGAGTACGCCGGTGCATACGCATCGGGGGAGCCGCTTTACGGTGAGAATGCGAAGCTGCTTTTCGAGGAGTATACGCTGTTTCTGGTTCCATTGGTGAATCCGGATGGGGTGGATTTGGTCAATGGGGTTATTCAAAACGATACCTATCGGATGCTGACTGCTGCGATCGCGGCGGATTACCCTTCTATTCCTTATCCTGACGGATGGAAAGCAAACATAGAGGGAATCGATTTGAACCTCCAGTTTCCGGCGGGGTGGGAGCAGGCGAGGGAAATCAAGTTTGCGCAGGGCTATGTGTCGCCCGCGCCGCGTGATTATGTGGGGGAGGCGCCGCTTGTGGCGCCGGAAAGCAACCATATGTACCAATTTACGCGAGACCATGACTTCAGGCTGATACTTGCCTACCATACGCAGGGGGAGGTCATTTACTGGAAATACCTTGATTATGAGCCGGAGAATTCGCGCAGGATAGCGGAATATTTTGGGAAAGTGAGCGGCTATACGGTCGAGCAGACGCCTGTAGCGTCAGGGTACGCAGGCTACAAGGACTGGTTTATTCAGGAGTATAACCGCCCGGGTTATACCATTGAGGTGGGACTTGGTCAGAATCCGCTGGATATGAGTCAGTTTCAGAAAATTTATGAGGATAACAAATATATCCTGGTCGGTGGAATGTCACAGATTTAACGTTTGACTTTCCTGTACGTTCGGAATATGATGATATCAGGATAAAAAGGCATGAGGAAGAAGCGTTTACATGATAAATCATGGTAAATCAGCGGATTCCTCATGGTTGCAGGCCG
>CAMWYL010000470.1 GCA_947178465.1 uncultured Lachnospiraceae bacterium
GCATTTGAATGTCCATCAGGATCAGATCATAAGTGCCCGCCTACACATTCTTTATCGTATCCACGGCTTCTGTTCCGTCACCTACAGTATCAATCACCAATCCCGCATACCCCAGAATTTCCTGCGCAATTTCCTGATTGATTTCGTTATCCTCCACCAGCAGTATCCTCTTACCCTTTAAAAGCTTCACCGACTCCTCCTCGGTATCAGCCTCCGGCTCCGTATATGGAGCCACCAAAATCTGATGGAGCTCAGAAAGGAAAATCGGTTTCGAGCAAAATGCCGTAACACCGGCTTCTTTTGCCTCCTCCTCTATATCAGCCCAATCATACGCCGTAAGGATAATAATCGTTGCCATATCCCCGATAACCTTGCGGATTCTGCGGACAACCTCAATTCCATTCATATCCGGCATAAGCCAGTCAATAATATATGCACTGTACGGTTTATTTTCTTCTATCGCAAACTCCGCACGAACTACCGCTTCCTTTCCCTGTGTTGTCCAATCAGGATTCATGCCAATGGAAGAAAGCATCTTGCTGACGCTCATACAGGTATTTACATCATCGTCCACAATCAATGCCCGCTGATTCATCAGCTTCTCCAGATGCTCTGTCTTTTGGGACTGATCTACCGTGCGGAACCGGAAGGATACGATAAACTCTGTCCCCTTCCCCGCTTCGCTCTGCACCTCAACAGTTCCGTTCATCATGTCTATGATATTCTTAGTAATCGCAAGGCCAAGACCGGTTCCCTGAATGCCGCTTACCGTGGCAGTCTGCTCCCGCTCAAACGGCTCAAATAAGTGTTTTAAAAACTCTTCACTCATTCCAATACCGTTATCCTTGATTCGGAACTGATAGGAAGCATATCCATCCGGATCGCTGTCTGTCTGTCTAATGCGGACGCTGACTGTCCCGCCTGCTCTTGTATATTTCATCGCGTTGCTCAGAATATTCAAAAGCACCTGATTCAGACGAAGCTTATCACAGATAATCGTCTCATTTGTCACATCCAACGTATCAATAAAGAATTCTAACTGTTTCGCCTTAATATCAGATTGTACAATCGTCTTCAGGTCGTGCATGATTTCAGGAAGACTTGCTTCCTCCTCATTAATTGTAACCTTCCCGCTTTCAATCCGACTCATATCCAACACATCATTAATCAGATTCAGCAGATGCTTGCTGGAGGTCATAATCTTATTCAGATAATTCCGCACTGTTTCCCTGCTGTCAATATGCGTTGCAGCCAACGAAGTAAATCCGATTATCGCATTCATCGGCGTGCGGATATCATGGGACATATTGTTCAGAAAAATGGTCTTTGCATGATTGGCATGCTGAGCCTGTGCCAGTGCTTCTGCCAGTATCTTCTTCTGCTCCTGTTCCTCACGCACAATCTCATCAATATTACGAAATCCGGCGAGAACGGTAAATCCCTCTTGTGACCGCTTCCCCTCCACCTTAACATAGGTAAATTGATAATTGTGTATCGCTCCATCAATCAACACCCGATAGCTTCCCATATATTCCGTATCGGAATTGAGCATCTCGGTCACCTTATCAATAGACAACGCCTTTAAAAGCTCTTGCCGGTCTTCCGGATAAACACGCTCCTCTATATACTGCTGCACAAGCGGTGTATACGAAAATTTCTCCCGGGAATCTTTTTCCAGCCCTGAAGTCACATACCCGTCTATCTTTACGATTTTAGCCGTATCCTCCCCGGTATTTACTGCAAAAACATTGAGATAATCACGGCTCAGTGCCTCCACAATGGCAAGCTGATCCTCCAGCTTCCTATTTGACTCCTCAGATGCATGCAAAATCTTTCCCTTCCACCTTGCCCTAAATAAAAGTGCCAGAATAATGACCAGAACCAGAACAACAGCCAGAACCACCAGAACCATTGTCTTCGGATTCGCCTGCATGTACTGCGCAAAAGTCAAATCCTGCGGTGTATAATAGGTATACTGTGCAATCAACTGGTTGAGTGCGTCCTCCGGCATTTGCTTCAGACATTTGTTGAGTATCGTCACGAGCTCGTGATCGCTATTTTCTCTCACATACATCCGGAATTCAAATCTTACGTTGTTCTCAACACTGTATTGCAGGGTCCCCGTAAAATCATTATTCACAAACATCTGTGCTGTGTAAGTGTATACATAAGCGGCATCCGCTTCTCCCTTCAGGACAGCATGAAGCGCCTCATCCCTTGTGTCATAGTACAGTACCTTTGCATCGCCGATAATCGCCTTTTCCAACGGCTCCTCACCCTGAGCGTCCACAACTGCGATTGTCTTTATTTTCCCCGTAAAATCACTTCTCGTCACCTTTGCCGTACCGACCGTCATATAGGTATCTGTATTAAACCCACGGTATAAATTCTCCTCCGTCGTCAAATCAGATATCCTTCTGTCTATAACAATATCCACACCATTCGTATTCGCAATCCTGTAATAATCCGCCCGGTTTTCGGGCACGACAATTTCATATGGCAGGCCGCTCAGCTCCATAACCTTTGCGAAATAATCCGGCATAATCCCCTTTAACTCCCCGTCCTCAACGAAAGAATAAGGGGCTCTGTCTCCAATCGATGTCACTGTAATTTTTTTCTTTCCTGCAAGAACATCTTGTATATATGCCTTCTCACGTTCGGTAAATATTAGTTCAGAAGAGACAACTGGTCCATAATATTTATAAAACAACGAATTGTCCCAGTCTCCCTCATTGATATTCATCTGCTCAATTGCATAATTGATTTCC
>CAMWYL010000471.1 GCA_947178465.1 uncultured Lachnospiraceae bacterium
TAATATATCTTTGTATCTTCCAAAACCTTATTCGATTATGTCCTTCACCTTTAAGATGCTTAAAACAATACCAAGGATCAACCCACCTGTACAACCAAATACCATTTCCCTTGTCACTGATAAATTTGTTCCTTGTTGTGCTTAACATACGATTTCCTCTTGTTAATGATTATCATTAAAATACAAGATGTTTTTTTTCACGTTACGAAATCTCGTAACATTATTACAGCACAAACATAAAAAACAGAACAATATAAGCTTTTTTCAAATCCCAGTTAACAAGAAGACAGACGTTTCCCATTGCAAATCCAAGAACTATTCCGGATAACCCTATCAGCAAATCCTTGGTAAAAATATGTGCAAGTCCCCCAAGTAAGACCGCAGATCATGCCGCCATAAGGAAATAGGACATCAATTCAATGTTATCGTTTCTCGTAAAAAAACTGCCGACCGTCTTATACATTCCTCCTGATTCGGCGCGTCAAAATGCTCAATCGCCAGATAACCATGATAGCCGCACGCTTTCAAACGACCGATAAGCTTATCGATTGGGATTGTTCCCTCTCCCGCCGATACGGACAAAAAGTCCTCTCCTCTGTCTTTGCAATGTACATGAGAAATCTTATCCCGGAAACGCTCCCATACTTCCAACACATCTTCACCATAGACAATAAAGTTTCCCATATCCAGCGTATACCGCAGTCCCGGAACAGTGTTCAAAAACCACGATATGCCGTTTGCAAAAGAAAGCGGTGACTTTCTGTCGTCAAAATCTTCCACCGTTACCGCTATGCCTGCTTCCGCTCCAAGCCCGACAACATAGCGTAATCCTTCCGCCATACGTTGTATTTTTGCATTATTTTCCATAAATTCCGCTGTTTTTTCATAGCTTTGTAAGATTCCCGGAATTTCTTTCGATTCCTCCTCGGAAAGGAATCCCGGCACCACAAGAATTCTGTCTGCCTGAACGCGATGTGCCATTTCTATGTGTTTCCGTGCTTTCTCTGCCTCATTATGGCTATCCATTTCATAGAACTCATAAATACAGCTTACCGCCAGACTGGCCTGCCTTAACAAAGATAACGTTTCTTCATGTTCCAAAAGATATGTCAGACAGATTTCCACTGCCTCGACCCCTGCTTCGCGGACACCCGCAAGCAATTCTTCCAAAGATTTGCCGCTCTGCTGCTTCGCCTGTAAAATATGGTCGTAAAATACTGATATTTTCAATGTTTTATCTCCCTGTTCTCCAAATTTGTTCTCTCCTTTAAAACCGGGGTGCAGAAATGCACCGCATTCACCAAAATTTTCTGAATCTCCGGTTTATAATATATAGGATATTCTTCATGCCCAGGCTGAAAATAGAAGATCCTGCCAAGCCCTCTTGAAAAAGTGCATCCACTGCGAAATACCTCGCCGCCGGAAAACCAGCCTGTGAAAACCACATCATCCAGTTTCGGAATGTCAAAAAATTCACCATACATTTCTTCCTTAGACAGTTCTATCATTTCCGGCACCCCTTGAGCTATCGGATGCGCCGGTGCAGTGCACCAAAGTTTTTCATTGTCTCCATGTCTCCATTTTAAAGTCATGGACGTTCCTAAAAGCATCTTCATGACTTTGCTGTAATGAGCCGAATGCAGCGCAATCAATCCCATTCCTGCCAAAACATGCCGCTGTACGCGTTCTGCCACCTCATCCGAGAATTCATCCTGTAAAGCATGGCTCCAAATTATCAATACATCCGTTTCCCGCAGCACATCTTCTGTCAATCCATGCTCCGACATATCAAAGGTCGCCGTCCTGACCGCAAAATCCTCTTCTTTTCCCAAAAAACCGGCAATGCAGCCATGAATCCCCTCCGGATATACCTTGCGGATATTTTCATATTCTCTTTCATGTTTGTATTCATTCCATACCATAATTCTAATCATTTATTTCTCCCCCTGCTATACTGCCTTCTCTCTTTCCGTGTTTTTCATTATATTCCATATATGGGCATTTTACAAACTGTACCATCACAAAAAATTTAAACAGCTATTCAATTTGATATCAAATTTCCGTTGAGCATATAAAAATTCGTAATATAATAGTTGCATAAGAAAAACAAGCAATTTTAATCATCAACAACGCTTTATTCCATTATTTAAAGGGATACCGCTATCCGCTTTGATACTGCGCTTAGAATTTCTAATATATTGGATATTCCAATCAGTTCTATCTGCAAGGATAATCCATATGAAAATATTGAAACCTTACTGGCACTTCCGTCTGACAATGAAAAGCGGAATATTGACAGTCATAAAAATAGTTATATATCAGAACGCACGGACAAAACGCATATATGCAAATGCGTGTCCAAATACTCCTATTCCAGATGGTGCCACTGCAATGACAAGAGTATATTCTTCAAACAATCCTATTGTAGAATTTTGTGATAGACACACCGAGAGTGGACAAAATACTCAATTAGGTTTTATGAAAATGGCAGAAGGTGCCATGATTGCTATAAGAAATCCTGTCGCACATGAAAATCTAAACATGTCCCAAGATGATGCAATGCGTCAGCTCACGTTTGCAAGTATGATAATGTATAAGATTGACGAAGGTGTTATTCATTCAGGAATTACTGAGCAAGAATAAAATATCGTAGCCATTTTGTAGCACTTTAGTCCTCTAAAGTGGCTATTCATGTAAAAAGGGTTCGAGACTATGAAAAAAAGTCTGTAAATACAGATCTTCTATGATAATGATGGGG
>CAMWYL010000472.1 GCA_947178465.1 uncultured Lachnospiraceae bacterium
GTATTTGAAATGGCAAGTATGGGGGAGAAGAGGGTTCTCTTTCTGTTTTCAGGAGAGGCTAAGGAGAGAAAGGGGTAGGAAAAATTCAGTGTATTTAACAAAAAAAGAAATTGAAAATCATAAGATTCAACGAAATCACACAGGGAATAACGTACAGAAGTGTTATAAAACCAAGATGACTCCTTTAGACAGTACCGGCTATATGAATTGCCATTTAAAAAAGCCGGGACAAATGGAGAAGCTTGCTTATACAAATGGAAATGATAATTTTAGTGTTTCAATACGGCAGCCCTTTGGTTTGACTGAACCATATTATTATTCTTCGGAATACGAACTGCAGAAGCACTCAGAACCTATTCAAAGGCAGCCGGATAAGAATATTATTCAATTTACCAAAATTGTTCCATCAGAAGATGGGGTTCAGCAAACAAAAAGTATATTCAAGAGTGCTCCTGATGAAGTATTAGGCGATGACAGGGATGGTGAGCAAAAAGCTCTTTTTACAAGAGCGGAATTGTGGAATGGCCACGTGATGCTGATTCTGGAATGGCATGATGGGAATAATACCGGAAACCTTGTGGAGCATTTGATTTATAAAGATGGTGATGAGAAAGCTTCTATAGAACGAAAGAAACTTGCAACGGAAGCAGATGAGAACAAGGTAAGGGAGAATAGAAGTGTCCAATTAGAGCCAGGTGTTTTTAGCCTTTATCGTCTTGCAGCAAGTGAAACTGCTAAGTTTGAACATAAGGTTTTGACGCTGGAACAAAAGGATCAGGTAATTGAAATATTAAATTCCGAGAATGGCAAGTCGTATGTATATGCATTAGGTGCCAGATTTGAGGAGGAACCATACGATTGTGTATCGTGGGCTGACAAAATCTGGAATAGGTATTAGTATGCTTTACAACAATAATGTTATAGAATGGATGGTGGTATCTTATGGAGCACGCATATATGAAAAAAGAACCTGTACCCTGCAAGACGCCCAGGAATACAACAGGTATTCCGGACAGGCTCAAACAGCGGTTCGAGTCATATTTAGGAGTGACCTTTGACGGTGTCAAGGTTCATTATAGTTCGGATAAGCCCGGACAGATGCAGGCGCTTGCCTACACGCAGGCCGACCATGTGTATATTGCTCCGGGACAGGAGCGGCATCTCGGACATGAGCTGGGACATATTGTGCAACAGCGCAGGGGACAGGTGCGTGCTACAGGCAGCCTGAACGGACAGGCAGTCAATGACAGTCCTGCGTTAGAACATGAGGCGGATATGATAGCAAAGAAGGTATCTTCCATCTAACGCATCATCTCCCCATACTCCCCCCACATATCGTCGGTAACAGGGCGTTCCAGTTTTTCATACTCTGCGCGGACAGCGTTCAATACGTGTTCCATGCAGAGTTTTTTTCTGTCATGGACTGCCATCACGCAGGAGGTGTAGACCACATTTTTAATGATTCCGCCTGTAAAATCAAACTGTTTTGCCAGATAGTCCAAATCAAGATCTTCACGGGGAAGTTCCGGCGGCAGACAGTCCTCCCAAATGCTGCGCCGCATTGCAGCGTCGGGAGACTGGTATTTTATGGCATATTTCATTCGGCGCAGGAATGCCTTGTCAATACCGCTGTAAAAATTTGTGGCAAGTATTACGATGCCGTCAAACTGCTCAATGCGTTGCAGGATATAAGATACCTCCATATTGGCATAGCGGTCTTTTCCGTCCTTAACCTCGCCGCGTTTGCCAAAGAGGGAGTCTGCCTCGTCAAAAAAGAGCACAGGTCTGGCTTTCTGAGCAAATGCAAAGACTTGTTCCAGATGTTTTTCAGTTTCGCCGATATATTTGTCGAGCACATGTGACAGATCGACTTGATACAGAGCTGTTCCAAGTTCCTTCGCGATGGCATGCGCGGTCATGGTCTTTCCCGTTCCGGATGGGCCGTAGAGCAGCACAGTCACAGCTCTTCCGTAGGGGTACCGGCGCTTAAGATTCCACTCCTCAAAAAGCCGGTATCCCTTGGCAGCGCCACAGCAGATCTGTTCCAAAATCTTTTTTGCAGGAGCAGGCAGTATCAGATCTTCAAATCCGACAGATGGATAAAGAATCTGTCCCAGAGTTTTTTCGTGGTTTTTATCGTTGTATAGAAGATCATTACATATGGCCGAAAAGTCCTCTGGTCCGGTTTGACCGGAACAGCGCCAGCGCACCACGGCATCAGAAATCTCGCTTGCGGTAAGCTGATACTGCACAGAGTGATAGGCACAGTCTATCGGAAGATGGTATAGTTCTGAGAAACCGTGAAATACTGCTTCCCGTTCCTGACGCGTCGTCTCCCCGAGAGTGATCTGATGCAGATGCGGTTGGAGACGTCCGTCAGACGAAAAGAGAACTTTAGTGTCAGTACACAGGATTAGGGGAATATTTGCCCCGGAAAACGGCATAATGGCAGCCGAAATAAAGTCTGATGTGTCAATCTGTGCCAGAGAGAACATGGACGCAGTGATGTTATAGAGACAGACCACAGCATTTTTCAGAAAAGCAGCATGGACTAGCCGGTTCCAAAAATGTTCTTCATCAGAGTCGGCTGCCATGACATTTTTGCATTTTTTCATGTCAATAAGGATCATGTCTTTTTTCAACAAGTGCGCGATATGTCTGGCAAGAAAGCGCCTTCCGCCTGCACCTCTGATTTGCAAAATATTTGTTTCAAATAAAATAT
>CAMWYL010000473.1 GCA_947178465.1 uncultured Lachnospiraceae bacterium
ACCCATCAACGGGCTGGATGCGGACGGTATGCGGATCATGCGGGAGGTGCTCACGGACATCACAAAGGACAAGAACCGCACGGTGCTGATCTCTTCCCATATCCTGGGTGAGCTTGAAAAGGTTGCCACACATTATGGCATCGTCCGGGGCGGCAGGATGATCAGGGAAATGACTGCAGAGGAACTGGACGCGGGATGCCGCACATACATCTCCCTGCAGACGGCGCAGATGAACCGTACAAAGGCGCTGCTGTTTTGTAGGTATTCCCGTGTGGAGGAAGATGAGGGTGGTTATATCCGTGTATATGACCGGACCGTGCCGGAAGAGATTGTCACTTACCTTTATGAGAACGGCATCACGGTAAGTGAGATCAGTACGGAAAAGATTGGCCTGGAGGAATATTATATCGATCTGATGCATGAAAAGGAGGTCAGATGACATGGAAATGAGATTTGAAAAGAACGGCTTCGGAAAACGGTTCGGCAGTATGCTGCGGGTGGACTTCCGCAGGATGTTCACGACCAGGTTCCTTTATATCATGGTGGGTATCTGCCTGTGCATGCCGGTCCTGATGCTGGTGATGACCACCTCCCTGGGCGGAGCTCCTGCAGATTCTGCAGAGCAGGCCGTGGCAGCGGAAGCGGCAATGGATACCTTCACCAATACTTGGCAGGCTATCGGGACAGTCAGCAGCGAAACAAATCCCATGGCCATGGGACTGACCACCATGTGCAACATCAATATGCTGTACTTCTTTATCGCTGTGCTTGTGTGCGTCTTTGTCGCAGATGACTTCCGCAGCGGCTATGCGAAGAACCTCTTTACCGTCCGGGCAGGAAAGGCCGACTATGTGGCCTCCAAGATCATCGTCTGTTCCGCGGGCTGTGCGCTGATGTTCCTGGGATTTTTTGTGGGAGCCGTCCTTGGCGGCGCAATCGCGGGGTTGCCTTTTGATACAGGAGCAGCCGGGAGCGGCGGGGTGATCATGTGCATGCTCTCAAAGCTCGGTATGGTAACTGTTTTTGTGGGGATCGACTTTGCTGCAAGCGCGGCGGCAAGACAGAAGACATGGCTGTCTGTCATAATCTCCATGGTGGCTGCAATGCTGCTCTACATGATGGTGCCGATGGTGACCCCGCTGGATTCCGGCATCATGAATGTCATCCTGTGCTTCGCGGCGGGCATACTGATCTGCGTCGGTCTTGGCGCGGTAAGCAGCCGGGTACTGAAACGGTTGAGCTTGGTATAAAAACAAAATGAGTGTGCGGTGTGGATGTACCATACGGACTGTATTGTTAATGTGAAGAAAGATTTTATGGGAATGCTTTCTGTAAAAAACTGTCTGCCATTATGTTGGCAGGCAGTTTGGAGAGTCACTGCTTTTTTTTGTGCGCAAAATTAAACTCATCACTTGACAATGTTACATGGAGTTGCAGGATGCTTGTGAACTATTCCGGGTAGTATTTTCCAAGGAAGATGGTATAGTGTTGTCCTGAAAAAGAGGACATACAGTTACCGGGAGGGGCAAATATACCAGGAAAAATATGCGAAACCAACACCAGCGGTATAAAAATTTTTCCTCTATTCATACCATTAGGGAGTTTGTTTAGATTATAGTTAATGGTAAACTGATGGTATCAAATCATCAAAAATGGAGGGAAACAGATATGAAATCAAGGCTTGCCGAAAATATTAAAACATTCCGAAAGAAACGAAAGATGACGCAAGAGCAGCTTGCGGAAGCGATGGGAGTTACAGTTGGCGCTGTTTATAAATGGGAATCTAAACAATCAAATCCGGATTTGAACTTAATTATGGAACTGGCAGATCTGTTTGAAGTATCCACAGATGTTTTACTGGGATATGAGTGGCGTAATGGCAATATGGGCGCGGCACTTGACAGGATCATTGTTTGTCGCCAGGGAGCGCAATATGATGATGGGGTTATTGAATCGGAAAAGGCATTAAAGAAGTATCCAAATTGTTTTGACATCGTGTATCAGAGTGCAGTTCTCTACTCTGAAAAAGGCCGTGAACAAAAAGACCGGAAAGCTTCTTTCCGCGCACTGGAACTTTTTGATATGGCCTGCAACCTGATTGGGCAAAACACGGATGAAAACATTAGTGAGTTGTCAATCCGCCGTCAAATGGCTCGGCTCCATCTGTCGCTCGGTCACGCGGACACCTGTGTGGATATGCTGAAAAAATATAATGTATGCGGAATCAACAACGCGATGATCGGAATGGTCCTGGCTGACTGTCACCACCGGCCGGAGGAAGCTATAGTGTATCTTGGTAAGGCGTTCGCACAGAGTTTGGACGACCTGGATGCGATTATGCTGGGCTATGCCAATGTTTTTTTTCAGAAACGTGATTACAAGACCGCTGTTGCCTGCATCGAATGGTTACGCAGTGCATTACGACCAGGGTATCCCCCTGAAGCTGCTACTTGGTTTGACAAGTATGATTGTGTTCTTCTTGCACTTTGTGCAGAGACCTATTGTGCCATGGGAGATTTGGAATCGGCTCGTGACTGTCTGACAAAGGCTGCAAAACAAGCTGCCCGGTTTGATGGAGTGGACAGCAGCAAAATCTGTGAATCAAAAATGTTTGCAGAAATGGGAATTACGAATCAGACCCACTATGACAACTTCGGAAGGACTGCTATGGAAGCTGCAGAGCGAAGGGTAATGACTGATGCAG
>CAMWYL010000474.1 GCA_947178465.1 uncultured Lachnospiraceae bacterium
AAGTCGGCATACGAGATGTCGATAGGTTTCGTTTGCGCGTAGTTGTGTATTTGAGACAGACATATGCCAATTCTACCTCCAAATCATATTTACCGTCACAATCTGTTTTAGTATAACCGTTTTTTGCTTATATGTCAATTAAAGTGGAAGATGCGCTGACAAATACGATAACCGTCAACCGTAATTCTTCTGCCGAGTTTTCCCGGCAAATTCATTGCATTTCCGAGAAGTCCCGTCCGCATACGCACCCACAGCATTATATCCTTTTCCCTGATATAATTCCACAGTTCCTTTTTCTTTTCGAGATTCTCTTCAAGTCCGGAGCGGATCAAAAGAACCGAGGAAACGGTCGTAATAATATCCAGATAATTGCGCATATATTTGCGCACCTTTCCGTTCGCATGAATACGCGGCATCTCTTCTATATAATAATCAATCATCAGCTTATTTACCTTAATCTGCTGGTCTATGCGGCTGATCATAATCTGTTCGTTGACTGATTGATCCTCGCGCCCGATATAATAACGGTAAAAATTGACATCCAGATAATACATTGTCCGGACATAGGGCAGCGGATTGAACACAAAAATGTTATCCACGTAAAAGGTATGCTCCGGGAGCTTTAGTCCGCATTCGTGCAAAAGCTTTGTCCTGTAAATAACGGAATGCATCAGAATATACTGCGCCACGCGGAAATGCCGCACATCCTTCCAAGTAAAAATGCGGTTCTGCGGCAGGGCATGATGATATTTCATCACCTTTTTGCGCTTTTCACCCGCCTTCTCATAGACAAAATTGCTGATCAGCATGTCCACAGACTTCCCGTCTTTGAGCAAATCCCTCAAAAGCCCTAATATCTGCATGTATGCTCCCTGGTTTACCCAATCATCACTGTCCACCACCTTGAAGTACAGCCCGGTAGCATACTTCATACCGGTATTCACCGCAGAGCCGTGTCCGCCGTTCTCCTGATTGATAACTTTGATAATACTCGGAAAACGCTCCCGATACTCCTCCGCAATATCTGCAGTGTTGTCGCCGGAGCCGTCATTTACAATAATGATTTCCACATCCTCCCCTCCCGAAAGCAGGGAGTCAATGCACTTTCTCATATATTCCGATGAATTATAGCAGGGAATCGCTATCGTTAAAAGCTTCATAGTTTCCTCCATCCTAAGCTGTCACTGTAATTCTTTCCTATCTGAGCCTGTTACATTCAAAGCGCTCCATTGTCAGCAGGCAGTTCTTGATTTCATTATAGCGCTGCTCGATATCACCGTCCTTTACCTCGGTATCAAGGCTTACGGCCATCGTGTCTATCATTTCATCCGTAATTCTCGGGTGCAGCATACTCAAAATCTCCAGTTTGCGTTCATAGCTGTCCGCGTCCAGAAATGCCAACAGCTCCGGTGCCAGACCGCCTGTCTCTCCCTGTGCTTCCGCAGTCATTTGTACCTCCGGCTCTTTTGCGGCTCCTGACGCTTCCCGCATACGCTCCTCCATCGGTCTCTCCGGCTCCCTAAATTCCTCAGGTTCTCTGATCCGAAGCCTTTCAAAACGGTATTTCTGCGTTTCATTTGGATACTTTCTTGTATCCACCCTGCTCATAAACATTTCAAGAGGCCGTACATATACCTCATACGGTGCGTACAGCTGCTGATACACCACCATTTTCTCACTTGTCTCGGAATTGCGTGCCAGCGTTATAATCTGGTAGCAGTTCCCCTTAAAATGCCTGTATATTTCCTGTGGCTTTGGATAATCCCTCATTTTCATCCCCCATTTCTATGTCTCTGTCAGTAATTATACCCCATTTTCGGAAATTTGTCATTTGCGCACAAATAAATACTTAAAAGTTCATTACACCATAATCTCGTAAGTAACACGATGAAGTCCTTTATCCCTGCTTTGCGAATTTCGCGTTCATAAGCTCCTGCTCCTGCGCGTAGGCAACCGCCGTCTGCTGCGAAATCCGGTTCTCCCGAACCAGTCCCAACAGTGCTTCATCCATAGTAATCATTCCTGCCTTCCTGCCGGCCTGAATGACGCCGGTAAGCAGTGCCGTCTTCCCCTCACGGATGACCTTGCGCGCCGCAGCATTTGTATACATAACCTCAAACGCGGCAACACGTCCTTTCCCGTCTGCCGCGGGAACAAGCTGCTGTGAGATGACCGCCGCAAGCACATTTGCAAGCTGCATCCGCAGCGAATGCTGTTGATATGGCAGGACGGTTTCTATCATCCGTTCTACGGCATTTGCCGCACCGACTGTCTGAAGGGTTGACAATACCAGCTGTCCCGCCTCCGCCGCCTCCACCGCGGCGCCAAGCGTTTCAATATCCCGCAGCGCGTCAATCATGAGCACGTCCGGATTCTCATGGCACGCCGCCTTTAACGCACTTTCATATGATATGGAATCAACGCCGATTTCACGCTGCGTCACAATCGACTGCCTGTGCTGATGAACATATTCTATCGGCGCCTCAAGCGTTATGATATGCGCCTCCCGGTTATTATTAATCCGGTCAATCATGGCCGCAAGTGTGGTAGACTTGCCGCTTCCGGCAGGCCCCGTCACAAGAATCAGCCCGCTTCGCTTCCTGCACAGTCTTGCAATAATCTCCGGAGTTCCAAGCTGCTCCAGAGACGGCACCGCCGCATCCACAAGGCGGAACGCCAGCGCAATGGAACCC
>CAMWYL010000475.1 GCA_947178465.1 uncultured Lachnospiraceae bacterium
GAGGTGCTTACCGGCTTTATCCTGAAGCAGCTTTTCGGGTTTGACGTGAGCAATCAGGATTTGGCGCTGATCGGACAGTTTTCGGAAAATGAATATAACGGCGTCAACTGCGGCATCATGGATCAGTTTGCGATTGCGATGGGAAAGAAGGACTCAGCGATTTTCCTGGATACAGCGGATTTGTCTTATGAATATGCGCCGATTTCCCTGGATGGGGCAAAGATTGTTATTCTCAACACGAACAAGAAGCGCGGGCTTGGCGATTCCAAGTACAATGAGCGCAGGAGCGAGTGTGAGGCAGCGCTGGCAGCATTACAGACAAAGCTGGACATCAAATCACTGGGTGAGCTGACAGAGGAGGAGTTTGAAGCAAACAAGTCCCTGATTGGGGACGAGGTAAAGATAAAACGCGCAAAGCATGCCGTTTACGAGAATCAGAGAACGATTAAGGCGGTGAAGGCGCTTCAGGATAAGGACCTCGCATTGTTCGGCAAGTTGATGATTGCTTCCCATGATTCCCTGCGAGATGATTATGAGGTTACGGGAGCAGAGCTTGATACGCTTGTCGCGGAAGCGTTAAAGCAGGAGGGCGTTATCGGTGCGAGGATGACGGGCGCAGGCTTTGGCGGCTGTGCAGTGAGTATCGTGAAGTCCGAGTGCGTAGACCGTTTTATTGAGAATGTAGGGAAGGCTTATGAAGAGAAAATCGGATACAAGGCTGATTTCTATGTAGTGGAGATTGGCGACGGTCCGGCTGTATTATAGAGTACCTGTGGATTGTCTGTCAACTTGAAGTGCGCAGAGAGCTGCGCGGAAAAGAGGGAAGAAATGATTACAAAGAACATAGCAAGGCTGGTACAGTATGGTATTGCGGCAGGTTTGGTGAACGAGGCGGACAGAATTTACACGACAAACCGGCTTTTGGAGCTTTTCGGGCTGGAGGAATATGATGCGCCGCAGGTGACGGAGAAGATTGCAAATCCGTCGAAGTTTCCGTTGGAGGAGCTGTTGAAGGAAATGCTTGATTATGCGGCGGAGAACGGGCTTATGCCGGACGACAGCATTGTTTACAGAGATCTGTTCGACACAAAGATTATGGGCGTCTTGGTTCCGCGCCCGTCGGATGTGATTTATACGTTTAACAGGCTGTATGAGGAAAAGGGGGCGCGTGCGGCGACAGACTGGTATTACACATTCAGTCAGAATACGGATTATATCCGGCGCTATCGCATTGCCCGTGATATGAAGTGGAAGGCAGAGACGGAGTATGGGGAGATGGATATTACGATTAATCTTTCCAAGCCGGAGAAGGACCCCAAGGCGATTGCGGCGGCAAAGAATGCTAAACAGAGCGGGTATCCCAAGTGCCAGCTCTGCATGGAGAATGAGGGTTATGCCGGAAGGGTGAATCATCCCGCCAGACAGAATCATCGGATTATTCCGGTAGAGATACAGGGGAACAAATGGGGCTTCCAATATTCTCCGTATGTATATTACAACGAGCACTGCATTGTGTTTAACAGCGAGCATATCCCGATGAAGATTGAGCACAATACCTTTGTAAAGCTGTTCAACTTTGTGGAGCAGTTCCCGCATTATTTTGTCGGCTCGAATGCGGATTTGCCGATTGTGGGCGGCTCTATCTTAAGCCATGATCATTTTCAGGGCGGTAATTATGAGTTCGCGATGGCGAAGGCGCCGATAGAGAGAAGCTTTACGGTGGCGGGCTTTGAGGATATCAAGGCAGGAATCGTAAAATGGCCGATGTCGGTCATCAGGCTTTCCCATTCTGATTACAACAGGATTATTGCGCTTGCGGATGTGATTCTGGAGAAATGGCGCGGCTATACGGACGAGGCGGCGTTTATCTTTGCGGAGACGGACGGCGAACCGCATAACACGATTACACCGATTGCGAGAAAGCGCGGAGACGAATACGAACTGGATCTGGTGCTTCGGAATAATATCACGACGCCGGAGCATCCGCTCGGAGTATATCATCCGCATGCGGAGCTGCACCATATCAAGAAGGAGAATATCGGACTGATTGAGGTTATGGGACTTGCGGTGCTTCCCTCAAGACTGAAGGCGGAGCTTGAGGAGCTGGCGCGTGCGATTATTGCGGGAGAAGACATCCGTCAGAATGAGACGCTTGAGAAGCATGCGGACTGGGTGGATGAATTTATGCCCAAATATGCGGGACAGATTACCGCGGGGAACATAACGGGCATTCTGCAGAAAGAAGTCGGTATCGTATTTGGGAAGGTACTCGAGCATGCAGGTGTGTATAAGCGGGATGCTCAGGGACAGGCAGCCTTCGACAGATTTATCAGCGTATTATAAATGCCTTACGGGGTAAATGCCAATGGAAACATTCCGCAATGACAGGACGGAGAACAGAAAAATCACAATTTCAGACGTTGCAGAGGAGCTTCAGGTTTCCAAGACCACTGTATCGCGGGCGATTTCGGGAAAGGGGCGTATCAGCGAAGAGACCCGACAGCGCGTTCTGGACTATATTGCAGCAAAGGATTATAAGCCGAATGTCATAGCCAAGGGGCTTGCGCAACAGAAGACCTATAATATCGCGCTTGCAATTCCGGGTGACTGCAATCTTGTGGATATGCCTTTTCTCCAGAACGGGATGCAGGGCATCTGTGAGGAGGCGTCGGCGCATGATTATGATGTGATGC
>CAMWYL010000476.1 GCA_947178465.1 uncultured Lachnospiraceae bacterium
TTCTGTGACTGCTCAAACTGCTTGATGAAACGGTTTACTACCGCAATATCCACGCCCGCACCTTTCGCAATCCTGTGCTTGCGGCTCGGGTTCAAAAGCTTCGGGTCCTTCCGCTCTGCCGGCGTCATGGACAGGACAATCGCCTCCATATGCGCAAGCTGCTTGTCGTCCACGGCTGACTCGATATCACTTGCCTTGATGCCCATTCCAGGCATCATCCCTAAGATACTTGACAAGCCTCCCAGCTTTTTCATCTGGTTCATGCTCTCAAGATAATCCTCAAAGTCGAATTTGCCCTTCTTGAGACGGGCCGCCATTTCCTTCTCCTTCTCGGCGTCCATCTCAATATTGGCCTCGGCCACCTTGTCAATCAGTGTGAGAACATCCCCCATTCCAAGAATGCGGTTCGCCATTCTGTCCGGATAAAACTGCTCTATATCGGAAAGCTTCTCGCCCGTGCTGACATAAATAATCGGTTTCCCGGTAACGGCCTTGACGGACAGCGCCGCACCGCCTCGGGTATCGCCGTCCATCTTGGAAAGGATTACCCCGCTGACGCCAATCTTATCATCAAACTCCTTCGCCACATTTACGGCATCCTGTCCGGTCATGGCATCCACAACCAGAAGCGTCTGATGAACCTCTACATTCGCCTTTATCTCTTGAAGCTCCGCCATCATGTCCTCATCTATATGCAGACGTCCGGCAGTGTCTATGATTACGATATTATTGTTATTCTTCGCGGCATGCTCGATTGCTGCCTTCGCAATATCCACCGGCTTATGGTTCGTACCCATGGAAAAGAAGTCAACCTGCTGCTTCTCCGCATTCACGCGCAGCTGATCAATGGCTGCCGGCCTGTATACATCGCATGCGACAAGCAACGGCTTCTTGCCCTTCAACGTCAGCTTTCCCGCAATCTTGGCAGTGGCTGTCGTCTTACCTGCACCCTGAAGGCCGCACATCATAATAACAGTCGTCGCCTTCCCGGGCTGCAGCTCCAATTCCGTGGTCTCAGAACCCATGAGAGAAACCATCTCTTCATTGACAATCTTAATAACCATCTGCCCGGGGTTTAACCCGTTCATCACATCCGAACCGACGGCCCGCTCTTCGACTGCCTTAATGAACTGCTTGACAACCTTGAAGTTTACGTCCGCTTCCAAAAGAGCCATTTTTACTTCTTTTAAAGCGGTTTTCACATCCGCCTCTGTCAGGCGTCCCTTACTTCTTAAATTTTTGAATACCTTTTGCAGCTTGTCTGTTAAACTTTCAAATGCCATGCAATCAAAGCTCCTCTATAATTTCGTTTGATAACTGCTTTATTTCCTCATCATCCGTCAACGCATTGATGCGCTGTATTCTGTCCCTGATTCTGCCAAATTTATCTACCAGATGAAGCTTTTCCTCGTAATCATTCAAAATCCTGTCGCATCGCTTTATGATATCATGGACGCCCTGCCTGCTGATTCCATGCTCGTCTGCAATCTCGCCAAGCGACAGGTCATTCAATACCGCGTCCTCATAAATCCCCTTCTGATGCGGTGTCAAAAGCTCGCTGTAGAAGTCAAAAAGCATTCCTTTGTATTCCAACCTCTCAAGCGTCCGTCCGCCCGCTAAGGTATTCTTCATTCCCTCTGCATCCACACTGTTCCCTCGCTTCCCGTGCCACGCGACTATACAAGAATACTATATAAAAGAATGCCTGTCAAGTATTTTTTCTTTACAAACAAGCGTTTCCCTTGAAATCTGATTTGTCTCAATCCTTATGAAATTTTCATTGTTTATTTGAAGTTTCCAACGGGACTACTGCCAGCGTCTTTCCTAAAGGAGCCAATACTTTCAAGATTGTATCCAACTGTGGACTGGTGCTGCCTTTTTCCATTCTTGCAATGACAGGCTGTTTTACCCCACTTAATTCTTCCAGCTTTTTTTGACTTATTCCCTTTTCCTGCCTTGCTTTTATCAGTTCCCCGATAATCGACACTCGCAGTTCACTCTCCGCCATTTCATCCGGTGTAAGAATACCTTCCATAAATTCCAGAACGTTCCCGCCAACAGCATCCGCTCCTCGTTCGTTCAAATCTGCCAGATTTTCTTTAGCCTGTGCTACAGCTTGCGAATATTTTTTATTTATCCTCATTATATTTCCTCCCTTGATAATCGGTTAAATTTCGTTTTGCTCGTTCTATTTCCCTCTGTGGGGTTTTTTGTGTCTGTTTCATAAAAACGTGTAGTAAAACAAAACCGCTACCATTCCATGCAGCAAATAAGATCCTATCTCTTAATGGTCGCAATTCCCATATATCACCATCAATGTGTTTTATATACGGTTCTCCTGCCCGCATTCCATATTCGCTAAGCGTTTTTACATAATCCATTATTTTATTCAGCTTTATTCGGCTGTCCTTATCTTTCTTAGCAGCCAACCCTGCAATATAATCTTTTACCAGCTCTTTACCGTTTTTATCTCTATAAAAATATATTTCGTACAACCTTAGCATTCTCCTGTTGCAGGTAAATTATACTTTAAAGTTATTGAAAAGTCAATGTTCCAAAAGTTATTGACTTTCTTAATAATGCTGCATAGAAAAACCACTCCTAAACTTTGACTGAGTAGCGGGGTGGTTTTTCTATCCTTAAATTTAGGCAACCCACCTTGTGGGCGGTTGCTCCTTTTGGTTATACAG
>CAMWYL010000477.1 GCA_947178465.1 uncultured Lachnospiraceae bacterium
GTATTGGAATATCATCTACGTTCATCTCTACCTCCATCCGGTCACAGCACTCTTACGCTCTTGTACGCCAAGGGCTTCACGCCTTGGAGCCGTCACCTGTCACTATGATTATATTCTGACAGCTTGTGCATTGTCAAGCCCCGCCATCGGTCAAACATCTCTTTCCCGACACTTTTTACCCGATAAAAATATTGAAAACTTTGTGAAATCCGTTTCGGCTATTTATTTTTTCCGGAAATTATGTTAAATTAGTTCAATGGGAGTTTTTAATACGGAAAATATGGAAAAGGAAGGATTTTTAATGGCAAAGAATAAAAACACAGGCGCTAATGAGGATACAGGCATTAGCAAAAGCAAAGCAAAGCGCGAGGAGCGCAAAAAAGAAGTCGCGCAGAAAAGACGCTCACAGAATATTGTAAAGGCAAGCGGAATCGCCATTGTCGCGGCCGTCGTACTGCTTATCGCCTTTGTAATCGGAAAGCAGATCTGTTTACTCGCTATCCGCACTACTGCAAACAATGATTATTACATCTCCGGCCTTACTTCCGACGGACGATTGGCCGGAGAAGGGGATGCACTCTCCTTGGTTACACTGACAGATTATACAAATATCCCGATACCGAAAGACGAACTTACCGCCACTGCGGAGGAGGTCGATGCAGATATCGCTTCAACACTGAACGCGCACACCGCGCTCCGGACAGAAGAAGACCTCAGGATTGCCGACGGCGACCAAGTGAACATTGACTATGTAGGCTCCATTGACGGTGTCGAGTTTGAGGGTGGAAACAGCAACGGAGCCGGGTATACTCTTACAATCGGCTCCGGAACCTTTATTGACGATTTTGAACAACAGCTCATTGGACACGCTCCATTGGAGGAGCTCACCGTACTGGCAACCTTTCCCGAGGATTATGGCAATGCGGAGCTTGCCGGCAAGGAGGCGAGCTTTGCCGTTACCGTAAACGGCATTTATGTAACCCCCGAGTTGACGGACGAGTTTGTGGCGGAAAACCTTGCTGAGACGGAGGGTGTTTCCACTGCTGCCGAGTACCGCGCAAAGGTAGAAAACCGTTTTTATGAAGAAAACCTCCGGGAATACCTTGCCGACTATATTATGGAAAATTCTACGGTAAACTCGTATCCCAAGAGCTATCTGAAGCTGATGAAGGCCCGGATAAAGTATGAGGATGAAGCTACTGCAGCATATTATAACCAAATGCTCGCCGCATATGGTGTCTCTTACAGCACTGCATGGGAGGCGAGAGGCTCCAAAAACGAGTTCGCCTACGAAAAGGAACTTACGCAACGCGCGAAGGACTCTTTGAAAACCATACTTGTATATCAGGCCATTTATGAGAAGGCCGGGCTTACAATTGACATAAACGCAGTCATCGCAAAAATGACGGAGCTGTACGGTGAGGACTATGCAGCGCAGAGCATAGAGCAATTTGGCGAGGGATATCTGACGCAGGAAGAGATCCCGAATGCCGTTCTTGATTATCTGATTTCATTATATAAGTAACTTATATCACTTATTCAAACTGTGCCTTATAGAGCTGGTGGTAGAAACCCTTTTTCTCCATCAGCTCTTTGTGTGTTCCCTGCTCCACGATTTCTCCATGGTTTACTACCAGAATCACATCGGCGTTGCGGATCGTCGAAAGCCTGTGTGCAATCACAAAGCATGTCTTATTCTCCATAAGCTTACGCATCGCCTGTTGAATCCGCTGCTCCGTCATGGTATCCACATTTGAGGTTGCCTCATCCAGAATCAGCATATGCGCATCCGGCAGCATTGCCCGCGCAATCGTCAAAAGCTGCTTCTGTCCCTTGGAAATATTCGTTCCATCGTCTGTCAGCACTGTATCATAGCCCTGTGGAAGCCGCTTGATATAAGAATGGATTTTGGCTGCCTTCGCCGCTGCCATGACCTCCTCCAAAGTCGCGTCCGCCTTTGCATAAGCAATATTCTCAAAAATCGTACCATGGAACAGCCATGTATCCTGCAGTACCATCGCATACGCTTTGCGCAGGCTTGCGCGCGTAATCGCTGTTACTTCACGCCCGTCCACACAGATACGGCCGTCCTGCACATCATAAAACCGCATCAGCAGATTGATCAGCGTTGTCTTTCCCGCACCTGTAGGACCCACGATTGCAACCAGCCTCCCGGGCGGTGCATAGAGATTCAACGATTTGATAATCTGCTTCTCCGGCGTATAACCAAAGCAGACCCGCTCAAGGCGCACATCTCCCGCCACGTCCGTCAATACCGCCGCGTTTTCCGCATCGGCGGCCTCTGCCTGCTCATCCATCATATTGAAGACGCGCTCTGCTGCCGCAAGCGCCGACTGCAACTCACTCATAATATTTGCCGCTTCATTAATCGGTCCCGAAAACTTTCTTGAGTATAATATAAAAGAAGAGATGCTCCCGATAGTCATCTGCCCCGCCAAAAACAGCAGCGCGCCGAAGATGCTCACCAGAGTCAGCGATAGGTTATTGACAAAATTCACCGCCGGACCTACCACGCTTCCGTAATACTCCGCCCGATAGTACGCTTCCACCGCCTCCTCGTTCTTCACATCGAATTTCGCGATCGTGTTCTGCTCCTGATAATAAGCCTTGAGCGTTTTCTGTCCCAATATCCTCGCCTCGACAAAACCGTTCAGTTCACCAACCTT
>CAMWYL010000478.1 GCA_947178465.1 uncultured Lachnospiraceae bacterium
AATGTGGATCCGCAGATAGCGGATGCGATTGTGGAGGAACAGAAGCGGCAGAACAGCCATATTGAGCTGATTGCTTCCGAGAATTGGGTGAGCAAGGCGGTTATGGCGGCAATGGGAAGCCCTCTTACCAATAAATATGCGGAGGGATATCCGGGAAAGCGCTATTATGGCGGTTGTGAATGCGTGGATGTGGTGGAAAATCTTGCTATTGAACGGGCTAAAGAGCTTTTCGGATGTGACTATGCAAACGTGCAGCCGCATTCCGGTGCACAGGCGAACATGGCGGTTCAGTTTGCCGTTTTGCAGCCGGGTGATACGATTATGGGCATGAACCTCGACCATGGCGGACATTTGACCCATGGTTCACCGGTGAACATGTCCGGAAAATATTTCCATGTTGTGCCCTATGGTGTGGATGACAACGGTTTCCTTGATTATGATAAGATGAGAGAGACGGCGCTTGCGTGCAAGCCGAAAATGATTATCGCCGGTGCCAGCGCATATGCCAGAACCATTGATTTTAAACGCTTCAGAGAAGTGTGCGATGAGGTTGGTGCGGTTCTCATGGTAGACATGGCGCATATCGCGGGATTGGTGGCAGCAGGACTGCATCCGAGCCCGATGCCGTATGCGGACGTAGTGACGACAACAACGCATAAGACGCTGCGCGGACCCCGTGGCGGCCTTATCCTTGCAAATAAAGAGGCAGCAGAGAAGTATAACTTCAATAAGGCGATTTTCCCGGGGATTCAGGGCGGTCCGCTGATGCATGTGATTGCGGCAAAGGCCGTATGTTTTCAGGAGGCGCTGGGAGAGGACTTTAAGGCTTACCAGCAGCAGATTATCAGGAACGCACAGGCTCTTTGTAAGGGTCTTATCGGCAGGGACATCAAGATTGTGTCCGGTGGCACGGATAACCATTTGATGCTTGTTGACCTTACTACATATGACCTTACCGGTAAGGCGGTAGAGAAGCTTATGGATGAAGCGCATATTACCTGCAATAAGAATACGATTCCTAATGACCCGAAGTCCCCGTTTGTTACGAGCGGTATCCGTCTTGGCACCCCTGCGGTTACAAGTCGAGGCATGAAGGAGGAGGACATGGATACGATTGCGGAGGCGATTGCGATCGTCATAAAGGAGCAGGAGAACGGCGTGGCGAAGGCCCGGACAATGGTGCAGGCGCTCACGGAGAAATACCCGTTGATGTAATGTGCGGTACCTTTGACGAAATGGAATAGTATAAAATTATTATGAGAGAAGAACTGACAAGTAGAGAGAAAAGACGGCGCAGACGTATCAGGAATCAGCTTCTGGCGTATCTGGTGCTTGCGTATTTGCGGTACTGGTGATAACCGGCGGATACTTTGGCGTGAAGAAGGTTGTGGGGTATCTGGAGGACTACAATCAAAAGGTGAGCGACGCGATGGCGGAGGCAGAATCCAATCCGGAAAACGAGCCGGAGAGCGACGCTTTCCAAGAGGAGCCAAGCGAGCCTTATTCCGAGCCGGAGCCGGTGCAGAATGAACCGGACCCGCTTGATGAGCTTGTGGAGGGATACCTGCAGAATATGACGCTGGAGCAGATGGTAGCCGGGATGTTTGTGGTTTCACCGGAAGCGATTACCGGCGTGAAGGCAGCCGTAAAGGCAGGAGCAGGGACGGAGACTGCACTCCGGAAGTATCCTGTAGGCGGTCTTATCTATTCGAAGAAAAATTATAAATCCGAAGAGCAGTTCCGGACAATGCTGGCTAACACAAATGCATATGCGGGCTATCCGCTGTTTCTGGCCGTGGCCAGAGAGTGCGGTGGGAGTACGGAATTCGGTATAGAAGCGACAGCGGACGCGGCGGCGCTTACCGATGTGGCGAGTGTGCAGGAAACCTATTCGATGATTGCGGATAAGCTGGCCGGGTATGGCATCAATATGAATCTTGCCCCGGTGGCGGAGGTTGTTTCGGAGGACGGAGACGCGGCGTTTCGTGCCCGTGTGTTCGGCTCGGATGCGGCAACGGTCGCGCCGCTGGTCAGCGCGGCGGTACAGGCGATGCAGACCGCGGATGTTAGTGCGGTATTGCAGAAGTTTCCCGGCACGGGTGCTGAGACAAAGTCCATAGAAGAGCTGAATAACAGCGAATTTATTATATATAATGTGGCGATTCAAAGCGGTGTGGATTGTATTATGGTATCGCATGTCAGCGCGCAAGGGGTGACAGGTGCGGATATACCAAGCTCCCTGTCCGCGACGATGATAACGGAAGTGTTGCGCAATACGATGGGATTTCAGGGCGTGGTCATTACGGATTGGCTCAATGACAGTGCGATTACTGAACGCTACAGCTCCGCGGATGCGGCGGTTATGGCAATCAATGCGGGGGCAGACATTCTCTTGGAGCCGGAAGACTATCAGGAAGCTTATGAGGGCGTTCTTCAGGCCGTGCAGGACGGTACCATTACACAGGAGCGTATTCAGGAATCGCTGCGGCGCATCTATCGTTTGAAGTATAAATATGTGTTGGAAAACGCATCAGATATTGCAGTGGAATAAAAGTTGTTGACATCATTGTGAAAGTGTAGTAATATATATCTTGTTCGTGATATATATTGCTTGCGATAGTGGCGTAGTTGGTAACGCGCGACCTTGCCAAGGTCGAGACCGCGGGT
>CAMWYL010000479.1 GCA_947178465.1 uncultured Lachnospiraceae bacterium
AAACAGGCATTCTCCGCATGGATTTGAGATTCCGCAGAGCGGAATCATGGAGGTTGGCAGGAGTATACGCATGAAAAAGAAGGATTACATAATAAGGGGACAATTTGCCGGCATTGCGGTGCTTGTGACGGTAGCCCTGACCGGCTGCGGATATCGGCTGACGGGAGAGCCGGAGACCAAGGTGGTGCTATACGCAGACAGCATATTTGCAAATGAATCGGCGGAACCCCGGGATTCGTCTGAGCAGCAGGAAGCCTCCGCGGCGGAGAATTCGTCCGGGCAGCAGGAGACTTCTGAACAGCAGGAGCCTTCGGAGGCAGGGATACAGGAGTCTTTTACGCCGGAGGACAAATTCCGGTATGACCAATACGCGGCAATTCTGAATGATTGGACGCTTGCGGAGGGCTATGGAGATTTGAGCTATCTGCAGATGTATTTCGGAGAGGACTATGGATTTGATTCCTATTGGCTGTGTGATGTTGACCAAAATGGAGTCCCTGAATTATTTCTGCACTCGTCAACGATGAGCATAACGGCGGTATTTACCTGTACGGAAGAGCAGCCGATTTTTCTTACCTATGACAATTTTTACGGGATTAATCCGGAAATGGGTGAGCTCGTGATACATGGTCATTGGCATGGGGCGGGCGGCTCCTATGAGAATGAATGGACGGCGTATCAGGTGCTGCCGGATAAGGCGGAGTATACCATGTATATAGATTTTTTTGACCTTTCCGAAGAAGGCGAAGAGAACCGATATACGGTCTATAATTCGGAAACGGACGAATATGTTCATTCGACGGATGGAGCGGAGTATGAGGCGCTTTACGCCGCGCATGTGCAACCCTGCATTACGGTGGATAACTATACGCTGTACGACTGTTCCGATTTGAGCGGTTTAGACAGGATACAGTGACAGACGGATAAGGAATGGAATAATAGGAGGAGTGGTTCAATATGGGAATGACAATCGCTGAAAAAATAATTGCGGCTGCGGCCGGTGTGGAGACCGTAAAACCGGGGGACATCCACACGGTAGAGCTTGATCGTCTGATGAGCAATGACGGGACAACGCATCTCACGATTGATATGTACAATAAGCTTAAAAATCCACGCATTGCGGATGTAAATAAATTGGTGTGGATCGTAGACCACAATGTACCGTGTGACAGTGTGAAAACAGCGGCGTCGCACAAGAAAATGCGCGATTTTGCAAGGGAACACGGAATCAAATATTATGAGGGTGCAGGCGTCTGCCATCAGGTGATGATGGAGAACCATGTGACAAGCGGCGAGTTGATTTTCGGGGCGGACAGCCATACCTGCGCATATGGCGCGGTTGGAGCCTTCGGAACCGGCGTGGGCTGTACGGATTATCTGTACGCGATGGTGACGGGGAAATCATGGCTTTTGGTGCCGGAGACGCTGCGTTTTAACCTGACGGGAGAGCTGAAGGACGGCGTGTATGCGAGAGATTTGATTCTCACCATTATCGGGCAAATCGGCGCAAACGGCGCGAATTACATGGCGATGGAATTTGGCGGAGAAGGGTTGAAAACCTTGAATATGAGCGATAGAATTGCCATCTGCAACCTCTGTGTGGAGGCGGGTGCAAAGACGGCGCTGATGGAGGTTGACGAGATTACGTTGGACTATCTGAAGGCGCATGGCAGGGAACCGAAGCACAGCTTTAAAAGTGACACGGATGCCGTTTTTGCAAAGACTTATGACATTGACCTGTCAACCATCAGGCCGATTGTCGCAAAGCCGCATTTTGTGGACAGTGTTGTCGATGCGAAGGAGTGTGTTGGGACGCATATTGACGAGGCGTTCCTTGGATCCTGCAATAACGGGCGGCTTGAAGACTTACGGGTTGGCGCGGAATTGATTAAAGGAAAGAAGGTGCATCCGTTGGTGCGCTTCCTTGTGGTTCCGGCAAGCGCGGCGGTTTATCAGCAGGCGCTTTCGGAGGGGATTTTGGATACCTTTATGGAGGCGGGCGCGATTGTGATGAACCCGAATTGCAGCGTGTGCTGGGGAAGCTGCCAGGGCGTTATCGGCGAAGGCGAAGTATTAATCAGCACGGGAACACGTAATTTTAAGGGACGTGCGGGTCACAAGGATTCGTTCGTATATCTGGCGAGCGCGTCGACCGTGACAGCGTCGGCGATAAAAGGTGAGATTGCGACAGCGGATATGATTTAAGGAAAATTTGCAGAAAGGACAGGGTTAAAGATAGCGATATGGATAAATTCAGTGGAAAAGTATGGATTCTCGGGGATGATATTGACACGGATATCATTATTCCTACGGAATATCTCGCATTAAAGACGGTTGAGGATATGGCGCCCTATGCCTTTTCTCCGCTGCGGCCGGAGCTTGCGGCGCAGATTAAGGAGGGGGATATCATTGTGGCAGGTAAGAATTTCGGCTGCGGCTCCTCCAGAGAGCAGGCACCGGAGATTATTAAGGCTCTTGGTATTAAGTGCGTGATTGCGAAGTCCTTTGCGCGTATTTTCTTCCGCAACTCCATCAACAACGGTCTGTTGCTGATAGAGAACGACATGCTTCAAGCGGATGTAAAGGAGGGGGACGAGATAACGGTTACCATTAATGAGTCCATCGCATATCATGCAAACCGGTATCCGATTACTTC
>CAMWYL010000480.1 GCA_947178465.1 uncultured Lachnospiraceae bacterium
AATCCGTAAAGGCAGCACGCTCCCAGTCATTATCATAACCGCCTAGGATAACGACACAGACAAATCCATGGGGCTGAATCTGGGCGCGGATGACTATGTGGTAAAGCCCTTTTCCCTGATAGAGCTGACAGCACGAATAAAGGCAAATATCCGTCGCGCTACCGGATACGTCAGCCGGCCGGAACATTCCTTCATCCGCATCAGGGATTTGGAGATTAATATTCCAAAACATACGGCCAGCGTATCCGGAACAGACTTGGACTTAACCCGTACGGAATTTGAAATTCTCTGTTTATTGGCCTCCCATCCGGGACAGTCCTTTTCTAAGGAGCGACTATATGACACCATCTGGAAGGAACCATACTTTGGAAACGAAAACGTGCTCAACACCCACATCAACCGGCTTCGCACCAAATTAAAAAACGCATCCGGCAGCGATGCCGTATACATCAAAACACTCTGGGGAATCGGCTACAAAATGGAGGACACATAAATGACGGTACTGCTTACAATTCTGCTTTTACTGCTCTCGATCCTATATCTCCACGAACGGAGCAGAAATAAAAGCATTCATCAGGAGCTTATCTATATTCGGGAGCGTATTTGCGTTCTCTCGAACACAAATGAAAACGGATATCTTCTTGTTCCATCCGAAAACACCGAAATCAAGGCACTTGCGGCTGAGCTGAATCGTCTGCTCGACGCATTCCGGCTGCAAAAGGCAGACTATGCACACGCGAAGCAAGCTATGATTGAGGTGCTCACAAACATTTCCCATGACCTGCGAACACCGCTTACCGTTCTCAAGGGCTGCTGTGAACTACTATATAGAGAAACCCAAAGCTGCCCTGTATCTCCCACTGTTCAGGCTATGATAACAAAAATTGATTTAAAAGCAGATGAGCTGACTGCGGCAATCAATGCGTACTTTACCATGTCCAAGATAGAATCCGGCGATATCAGCATTCAATTGCAGCAGACCAATATCACGCAGATATGTCATGAAATCATATTGGATTATTACGATATTCTTGAAAAGGAACAATATACAGTCAATATTCAGATTCCTCCTGAGCCTGTTTTTGCTTACACCGATGTGGAGGCGCTCCACCGCATCCTGAAAAATCTGATTGACAACGCAATCAAATACGGTAACGGAGGAAAATACCTTGGCATCTGTCTTGAGGAGACTGACCACGCCATAACCATCAAGATCGAAGACCACGGACAGGGAATTGCTTCCCGCGACCTTGACCTGATTTTTTCCCGCAATTATACAACGGCGCATCATGGCACCGGAAGCGGTCTGGGCCTTACCATTGCCAAGAACCTCTCGCTGCGAATGGGAGCGGACATCCTTGTATCCAGCCGGCCGTGGCAAAAGACCGTTTTCACGCTTGTTTTCAATCGTTAGAAAAAAGTTAGATTTCCGACATGGAAAAAAGAACTCTGTTTTGTATACTGACATTTGGAAGGGAGGCATACAAGATGGATTACATCATGGAAACATCAGATTTAGTAAAGTCCTACAAAGGAAAAACCGTTGTGAATGCCGCAAATATTCACGTGAAAAAGGGAGAAATATACGGGTTTGTCGGTCCGAACGGTGCGGGAAAAAGCACTGTGATGAAAATGTTGTTAAATCTCACCCCGCCCGATTCTGGAACCGTGCACATCTTTGGGGAGAAAATTGAAAGCCGAAGCTTTGAGTGCTTAAAACGCATCGGCTCCATTATCGAAAGCCCTTACTTTTATGAAAAAATTACAGGGCGGCAGAATTTGGAGCTTCATTGCGAATATATGGGATACCACAATAAAGAGCGGATTGACGAAGTACTGCGGCTTGTCGACTTAAAGAATACAGAAGAAAAAGCAGTATCACATTATTCCATGGGAATGAAACAGCGCCTTGCGATAGCGCGGGCAATTTTAACGAAACCGGAGCTTCTGATTTTGGACGAGCCAATTAATGCGCTTGACCCTGAAGGCATACGGGAAATGCGGTCGCTTTTCCGCCATATCAACCGGGAGCATGGAACTACTGTTTTTATTTCAAGCCACATTTTGTCCGAGGTAGAGCAAATTGCGGACACCATCGGAATCCTCCGGAACGGAGAACTGCTGAAGGAAATATCCATGTCCGAAATCCGTCAGGATCAGACAGATTATATCGAATTGGAGACAAATGACATCAAACAGGCCGGTTACCTCTTGGACTCCATGCTGGGAATTACCGATTTTAAGGTTTTTTCCGATACAGGCATAAGGATTTACAGTCCGGACAAAACAGTTGCGGAAATATCCTCGGTGATGGTGCAGAACAATGTGGGAATCCTAAGCATCGGGAAAAAGCAGAATTCTCTGGAGGACTATTTCTTCCGGATTTTGGAGGAGGCATGAAATGACGCATTTAATGAAATTGGAACTTAAAAAAATACATTTTCTGAATTACATCCTGATTGTTGTTTTTTCGATACTCGCAAGCATGTTTTTTATCACGGTTGCCTTAAATGATACCTCTCAGGGCACGGATACCTTTGCAACCGCTTTCCGTATTGTTGAAATGATTTTCGCCTTTGTGTTTGTCATCCTCTTTTCAGTCTTAAATGCTTCGATTGTCATTAATGAATACAATAATAA
>CAMWYL010000481.1 GCA_947178465.1 uncultured Lachnospiraceae bacterium
GTACGGATATAGCGGCGCAGCTCTCTTCCGGAATCGCCGCTATGCGCGGAAAGCAAATCGGCAATCGTTTTATTGCTTATTTTTAGGCATTTACCAATACCTACGCGCCTGTCGCACATCTGGACAGGCTTTATCGCTTAGCCCTGACACAGGAGCGGGTCGTCGGCATCTCTATCGCCACCCGCCCCGATTGTCTCGGTGACGATGTTATCGCCCTGTTAAAGACGCTTCGACGGGATTTCCCTGACAAATTCATTTGGGTAGAGCTCGGTCTGCAAACCATTCATCCGGCTACCGCCGCGCTGATCCGTCGGGGCTGCCCGCTTTCTGCTTTTACGGACGTCATCCCCAAACTGCAGGCGGCTTCTCTTCCGGTAATTGCTCACGTCATTCTGGGACTTCCCCATGAGACAAAGGAAATGATGCTGGAAACCTGCCGTTTCCTGAACCGGATGCATATTGACGGTATTAAGCTGCAGCTTCTTCATGTGCTGCAAAATACGGATTTGTCCATACTATACAGAGAGAATGCTTTTTCGCTTCTCTCCCTTGAAGAATATATTGATATTGTGATTTCCTGCCTTGAAGTGCTTTCTCCCGATATCGTTATCCACAGGGTAACCGGCGACGGTCCGCGTGCGCTTCTGATTGCCCCACTTTGGAGCCTGGATAAACGGCGCGTGCTCAACACGCTTCACCGGGAAATGAAAAAACGCGGCACGTTTCAATCGGCCGCTTTCCGCAGGAACTGATTTCGGAAAATATTTTGGAGGATAACGCTTTTATGTCACAGGAGCTTTTGACGCTGTACAAATTAATTATTTTATATATACTGGACAAGGTCAAATTCAAAATGACCTACATTCAGCTGAGCAGATTCATTCTGGAACGGGAATATATGAATTTCATCACCCTGCAACAGCTCCTTTCCGACCTGTGCGACACAGAGCTTATTGAGATGGATGACAGCCATACGAACCGTACCTATCTGTCCATCACCGCAGAGGGACAAAAGACGCTGTCCTATTTCAAGGGACGTATCGGCAAAGCGATTATCGCCGATATTGACAGCTTTCTTGCCGAGAATAATCTGGAGCTGAAAAGCGAGGCCTCCCTCACCGCCGACTATCGGAGAACAGCGGGCAGCGAATACGCAGTCTCCCTCTCTGTCAGCGAGCGGGACGAGGTCCTTGTAAACGTGACGCTCTCTGTACCGACTGAAAACCTTGCGCAGAACGTCTGTGAAAATTGGTACCGCAAGAACCAGCAAATTTACAAATATCTGGTGGAGGAGCTTTTTTAACATGGTACGGTGCGGCGTGACAGTTCCTCCGCTATTCCTGCCGCGCTTCCTCTTCTTTTTTGATACGCTTCATATGCTCTCTGATTTTCACCTCATAGCCGTTCCATGACGGCTCGTAGAATTTCTTTCCTGTCAGCTCATAGGGCAGATACTGCTGCTTGACATAATGATTCGGATAATCGTGCGCATATTTATAGCCGGTACCATGCCCAAGCTTCGCCGCCCCCTTATAATGGGCGTCCTGCAAATGAGTCGGTATCGGCAGATTCCCACTCGCCTTTATCTCCTCGTTTGCCGCAAAAATCGCATTACTCGCGGAATTGCTTTTGGGTGCGCATGCCACATAGGACGCTGCCTGTGAGAGAATAATCTGTGCCTCAGGCATCCCAATCCGCTCCACCGCAAGCGATGCGCTGACCGCAACAGTCAAAGCCATCGGGTCCGCATTTCCCACATCCTCGGCCGCACAGATCATAATCCGTCTGGCAATAAACGCAACCGTCTCCCCCGCATATAACATTTTCGCAAGATAATAAACCGCCGCGTCCGGATCGGACCCACGCATACTCTTGATGAACGCGGAAATCGTGTCATAATGGTTATCCCCGCCTTTGTCATACCGCACGCGCCGCTTCTGAATGCACTCCTGCGCCACTTCGAGCGTAAGGTGGATTTTGCCGTCCGCACTCCGGTCGGTTGTCATTATCCCAAGCTCCACGGCATTCAGCGCATGTCTTGCATCTCCTCCTGATAAATCGGCAAGGAATTCCAGCGCATCCGCGTCAATCTCCGCGTCAAAGCTCCCCATTCCCTTTTCCTTGTCATACACCGCTCTGCGTATCAGCTCCTGAATATCCTCCTGCCCCAGGGGCTTCAGTTCAAAGATAATGGACCGTGAAATCAAAGCTCCGTTGACCTCAAAATACGGATTCTCGGTAGTCGCTCCAATCAGTATAATCGTACCGTCCTCCACAAAGGGAAGCAGATAATCCTGCTGCCCTTTATTGAACCTGTGAATCTCGTCAATAAAAAGAATCGTGCGCTTTGCATACATCGCAAGCGTATCCTTGGCCCGGCTGATGACCTCCTCCATGTCCTTTTTTCCCGCAACCGTAGCATTGATCTGCGTAAATTCCGCGCTCGTGGTGTTGGCGATCACCTTCGCGAGCGTCGTTTTACCAGTTCCCGGCGGCCCGTAAAAGATAATCGAACTGATTTTATCCGCCTTGATGGAACGATAAAGCAGCTTGTCATTACCTATAATATGAGACTGCCCCACAACCTCCTCCAAGACAGTCGGACGAAGTCTT
>CAMWYL010000482.1 GCA_947178465.1 uncultured Lachnospiraceae bacterium
GATGTACATAGCGCCGGATGCCCTCCTCCTCGCGCCGTACCAGAGGAGTAATCAAACAGGGTGTCTTTAATCCTACCAGACCATATATAACATGGCAGCCCGCCTGCTCCAGCTTCCTTGCCCACACAATGTTGTTCTCCTCATCAAAGCGGGCCTTCAGCTCAACCAGCACGGATACCTGCTTGCCGTTCTCCGCCGCATATGCAAGCGCCGCGATAATCGGAGAGTTTCCGCTGACACGGTAGAGCGTCTGCTTGATGGCAAGCACATCCGGGTCCCGGGAAGCCTGCTTGATAAAGTCCACTACCGGCGTAAAGGTCTGGTACGGATGATGGAGCAGAATGTCCCGTTTCCTGATCTCCTCAAATAAATCCGCGCCCGGAGCAAGCTCCTCCACCGGCTGCGGCGTATAGGGCTGATATTTCAGATGTCCGAAGCCCGAAAAGCCATACATCTTCATCAGAAAGGTCAGATCAAGCGGTCCCGGGATATTGTAAATATCCTGCTCGTCTATCATCAGCTCCTTCTGTATGATATCCAGAAGCCGCTTATCTATGCCGGCCTCAACCTCAAGACGTATCACCTGTCCCCACTGTCGTTTCTTGAGCTGTTTTTCAATTTCCTTTAACAGATCCTCCGCTTCCTCCTCCTCAATGGAGAAATCCGCGTTTCGCATTATCCGGAAAGGAAATACACATTCGATGTCATAATTCAGGAAAAGCTTATCCATGTTGCGCTCGATAATCTGCTCCAGCAAAATCACACGCTTTGTCCCATCCTGCGCTTCGGGAAGCAACACAATGCGGGGCAGTACGCTCGGCACCTGAACAGTCGCAAACTCCAGCTCCCTGCCTGCACTTGACTTCTTGTGGAACAACAGCTTCCTCGTGTGGCCCTTCGCCGTCTTGCGTGAGACCAGAGCACCCAGATTCAGGGATTTGTTCCTGATCAACGGGAAGGGGCGTGAGGAATCGACCGCCATCGGCGTCAGAACCGGATAGACATTGTCCTCAAAATATCTGTCCACAAAGGCACAGTCCTCCTTGCTCAGGTCCTCATGGTTCTCTATCACAAACAATCCGTTCTGTGCCAGCAGCGGCAAGAGGGAACGATTGTAGGTGGAATACTGTGTATTCACCAGCTCATGCGTTGCCTTTCCGACCGCATCAAGCTGCTCAAGCGGCGTCATTCCGGCAATATCCGTCTTCATATACTCCGCATTTACCATATCCTTGAGAGAGGCCACACGCACCATAAAGAACTCGTCCAGATTTGATGCCGTGATGCTCAGAAACTTCAACCGCTCAAATAACGGAATGCTCTTATCCCTTGCCTCTCCAAGCACGCGATTGTTGAACGCGATCCAGCTCAGCTCCCTGTTATAATAATATTCAGGCCTGCCGTAATCTGTTTTTGAAGTTTTGTCACCCATTTGATTCTTTCACTCCTTTTATCATATATTACTTTTCTTCTGTTTTATAACAGGTTTAATGTTGAACACCTCCTCAAAGAACGCCGTTCCTTTATCAAAAAGTCCAAACTCCAGCGTCATGTCCTCGTTCGTCTCAATGGTAAACACCATCGTGTTCTCCTTATTCGTAATGCGCAGCTTATCGCACTTGCCTCTATGGCTGACATTCAGCGCCTCCGACAGACGGATGATCGCCGTGAGCTTGGCAATTTTGAGATATGCCTCCCTGTCCAGCGTAATCTGCCGCTCAAGCACCTCATGGTAATCAAACCGCTCACTTAAATATTTCACGACGCTTGCCACGATTTCCCGCTCCACATGGGAAAGTCCGATGATCTCTGTCGCCATTACGATATTATAGGAGCTGATTCCGACATTGACCAGACTGATGTATCTGCCGCACTCGCTCAGAATTGCCGCAAGCTGCAACAGCAGTCTGTCCCGTCCGGACAGCCCGTGCATTTTCTTCATGTTATCGAAAATCGTGAGAACTGTTTCCTCCCGCTCCGTCGTCCGCTGTGCAGAACACTGGTAACGGCGGTTCATATCCCGCGCGCAGGCGAGAATATCCTGCTCAAAATTATGTGCCGCGGAATTGTTCGTCGCAGTCAGCAGCCGGGATCTCTCCGCGTACTCGTAAGCAATCCCTTCACAGATGCTTACACCCGGTGCCCATAACAGCTTTGCGCCGAACATCTTTATCATGTATCCGATCATCAGCGCCGACAGGTACAGAAGCAACACATTCTCCTGTGCAAGCCCGAGCGAAAGCGCTATCTCCCGCGCCTTTTTCTTCTTCAACGTTTCCACAAACGCAATGAAAGTATCCGCGTTCACCTGCCCCTTCTTATTTGTCTTCAGGTAATCCTTCTGCAATATCAGCGAGACATAGTCGTCTACCAGAATGATATTTTGGATTTCCCTGTTGCCGACAAACATCTCGCAAAAGCTCTCAATCCTGTCGCTGAGGATCTCCTCCACCATGGTTTCAAGCTGGTAGGAACGATATGACACATTCGTCAGTTCCTCCCGCATACGCAGCACGCCCGGGCGGACGTTCTGGGAAGTGACGAGACTGTCCTTCTCAAACAGGGAGAGCTGTATGATGCCGACTCAGATATCAATAAATATGGTGC
>CAMWYL010000483.1 GCA_947178465.1 uncultured Lachnospiraceae bacterium
GTGCAGTCCCCTCAGAACGCGCTTCTTGGAACTGGACTGATTATCCTGTACAAATACATGGTCAATCCCCGCCTCCTTGAAATCGTTGTAATTATAGGTCTCCATAAAATAACCTCTGTTATCCCCAAAAACAGTCGGTGTGATAATCTTCAGTCCTTCTATCTCACATGTTTCTACCGTAATCTTTCCCATTTCACTAAATCCTTTCCTGTTTTATCGTGATACCATGTTCCGGCTCTCCTTAATAGCCTAAATAGCTGACATTCAGATCGACGCGTCCCTCAATGCCGGCTACGGAGCCTCCGGAGGTATACTGCCACATGTCATATCTGCCCGTATACTCGGGAGTCTGACGATATTCCGCAAGCCATATCTTATGGTTGTAAGTCTCATCCAGCGCCAGATTGTTATAGTACCAATTCCTGCTTGCATAGACACCGGCCTCCAGTCCCGCGTTCTGAATGGTCTGGCAAAAGGCGTTGACCACCGCCGTTCTTGTCGCGACGTCCAGCGTGTCGGCGCGGCCGTTGCCGCCTGCACCCTCCGTATCAATAAAAATCGGATAGTCCACCTCGGCATCGCCCAGAAGCGTGATGACCATACTGGCCTCCTCCACAGCTTCCACAAGATTGACCGCCTGCGTAAAGAAGTAGACGCCAACCTTAATACCGGCTGCCTTAGCGCCTTCAATATTTTTATAAAAATACGGATCCTCCACAAGCCATCCTGAGGAAGAACCGCGGTATCCGCATCGGATAATCGCAAAGTCAACACCCTCAGCCTTCACGATATCCCAGTCAATCTCTCCGTTCCACTTGGACACATCAATACCAAGCGCAACCGCATTGTCCCGCTCCTCCATATCCAGAAGCGCCGTGTACTGCGTGTCGTCCTCGTCCTCCTCATCCAGCTCACCATGTCCGCGCTCCACATCCTCCTTCAGGATATCCACCTCGGACTCGGAATGCACAAAATATTCAATATCGTCAATTACCGTGTAGGATACGATGGATTTCACCCTGACATTGGCCGGCTCCTCGGGAACCACAAAGCCCTCAAGCGCCGAGAGGGACACCTGATACTGCCCCGGCTTGATATCGGGTATATGAATGATTCCGTCCCTGTCCTCGTCGATATAGGCCCCCGTATCCAAGACCTGCACCGCAAACTCCTGGCCGGACACCACTTCGCCCTTATCATCCACGATTTTCACACGGATATCCCGTTCCACAGAGCTTACCAACAGCGTCAGCGTCCGGATAAGCTCCCCGTTCTCGTCAATTTCATCATATGTAGCCTGAAGCAGACCGTCACCGCCGTCGATAACCTCGTCAAAGAAATCGTCATCCCGCAGAAATGCTGATAAATCAGCACCTCTGACTCTGCCATCCGCCTCTATGGTACGTTTCGTATAATCCACTGTATTCCAATCCTGCGCCGTCTTCTTCGGACTGCCCTTCAGTTGATTGAAATTCACAACCACCAGCACCGCCATCACGAGCATCGCCGCCGACAATACGAGCAGGATCCCTATTTTCTTTCCCTTAGAGTCCATTCGCAACCTCTACCAAGTATTTCCCGTACTCCGTCTTCATCAAGGGCTCCGCCAGCTTCAAAAGCTGCTCCCTCGTGATAAAGCCTCTCTTATATGCAATCTCCTCAATGCAGGAAATATACAAGCCCTGCCGCTTCTGGAACGCGCACACAAAATCCGCCGCATCCAAAAGCGAATCATGATTTCCCGTATCAAGCCACGCAAAGCCGCGCCCCATTGTCTCCACCGTAAGTGTCCCACGCCGGAGGTATTCATTGTTGATGCTTGTAATCTCGATCTCACCTCTTGCGGACGGCTTTACGTTCTTCGCAATGTCCACTACATCATTATCATAGAAATAAAGTCCCGGCACCGCATAATTACTCTTTGGATGCTCCGGCTTCTCCTCAATGGAAATGGCCTTTCCGTTCTCATCAAACTCCACAACGCCGTATTCCCTCGGGTCCCTGACATAGTACCCGAAGATGGTAGCGCCGCTCTCCTTCTGCGCTACCCGCTGCAGCAGCTTGGAGAAGCTCTGACCATAGAAGATATTGTCTCCGAGTACCAGCGCCGCAGAGTCTCCGCCGATAAAATCAGCGCCGATAATAAACGCATCCGCAAGTCCTCTGGGCTGCTCCTGCACTGCATACTCCATATGAAGTCCCAGCTGCTCTCCTGTCCCGAAGAGCTCTCGGAATATCGGAAGGTCTCTCGGTGTCGAAATAATCAGAATATCTCTGATTCCCGCAAGCATCAGGGTCGATAGCGGATAATATATCATCGGCTTGTCATAAACCGGCATAATCTGCTTGGAAATCGCCTTTGTCAACGGATAGAGGCGGGTGCCGGAGCCCCCCGCTAAAATAATTCCTTTCATCTGATAAACTCCTTTTTTAAACTTGCAAAGCACATTTTATGTTATTACAAATTGCGACAACATAAATTCTTTGAACGCAAGCTGCCGAGCTTGCGTTTTTTTATCATATAGGAAAATGCGACAGTAAAAATCATTTCAAGGAGAATGCGAAGCATTCTCTTAATCGTCGCTGCCGAGCGACGATTTTTT
>CAMWYL010000484.1 GCA_947178465.1 uncultured Lachnospiraceae bacterium
TCGTAATAGTTAATGTCTTGCATAATCCTTATTAGTTCACACATTAATGAAAAATCACTAATATTTATAGTTTTATGCTTGTTTTTTGACTTTTTTAATTTTAATATTGTATAATTTATGATAAAATTGTAACTTTGCATTTAAGACCTCATTAAATAAAAGATATTAGAAGGCCGGTCAGTGCGTGATTTATGAGGTAACGCCAAAAACTAACCAATATGAACATACTCAATAAGACGTGCTCCATACCGCTAATGACGGTGTTTTCCATTATTATAATGCTTGCGTTTCCCATGAGAGCGCATGAAAATGGAGACTGCGTTGATAATTCAGATATATCAGGAAATCACACCGCAATACATACGGACTCCCGTTTTGCACTAAAGACAAACCTGCTTGCTTATGCACTGATTCTTCCGAATGTGGAGGGTGAGTGGAAGTTTGCCGATCGATGGTCGGCGGCACTGGAGTTTCAGGGGATGTGGATTGGAAAAAAAACACCTCATAAGGTATATAAAATTGCAATGATCACTCCGGAGGTTCGTTTTTGGGCGATCAATCGTGCACGATGGCACGGGATGTATGTCGGTGTATTCGGTGCTCCCGGCCTGTATGACTTTCATAACGGTAGAGATGGTCATCAGGGAGAAGGTTTCATTACCGGATTGTCACTGGGATATATGTGGCCTGTTGGAGAACATCTGTCGCTTGAAGCGGGAATAGGAGCCGGATATATGCGTCTTCGTGATAAGGTATATACCCCTCTGGACGGTCATTACCTATATCAGCTAACCAAGAACATCAATTATTTTGGCCCGCTCAGAGTGAAACTTTCCCTGGTGTGGCGGATTCCAAAATAACAAAGAAAACGGTAAAATGAAAATTATTAAAAGATATCACACAATACCTGTACTGCTCTTTCTCCTCACGTTGATGACGGCGTGCGAGCGTACCGAGTTGTGCTACGACCATTTTCCCACCCTGAATCTTGATCTTGGCTGGGAGCAGGAATGGGAGCGCGACTATGGCATGAATCATGCCGGCGCCTGGGACGCTGAGTTGCATGGCTTTAGATATGAGGATATGCGTCCGGAACGCCCTGAATGGGTAAACATGGTGATAAATATGCCGGATGGAACGACAAGTGAAAAATATCTCAGCGCTGATGGCAGCAAGGTTGATGTGCCTTTTGGCGAAGGACAGTCATACCTGCTTTACAATGGTGATACGGAATATATTATGCTCTATGATATGGCATCGTTGACCGAGGCCCGTGCAACTGCGACTTCACGTTCGCGTCCCGGTCTGTCATATATCAGCGAGCGTCATCCCGGAGACCGGTCTACAAATTCTCCTGATGTGCTTTTTGCATGCTATATCAAAGAAGCTCCGTCACTTGGAATACATGAACACGTTTCGCTTGGAGTCAATATGCAGCCGCTTGTCTACACCTATATTATCCGTTACGAATTTGATTATGGTCTGGAGCATGTCGCGCTTGCACGTGGTGCGTTAGGAGGCATGGCTGAGTCTGTATATCTGCGCGATGGCAGGACTTCTGACAAAACTTCGGTAATACTCTATGACTGTGATGTGAAGTCGTATGGATGTGAAGCCCATATTCGTTCTTTCGGTGCTCCCGGCTTCCCGGATAAATATTATGGACGGGCTGAGTCGGAGGTTCCCGACCTTCCCTATACGCTTAATCTTGAAATTCTTCTTAAAAACGGTAAGAGTGTGGAGTTTAATTACGACATAGCGGATCAGATTAAGAAGCAGCCTCGTGGAGGAGTGATAACAATAAAAGGAGTGCGTATCGAGGATCAGATCGGTTCGTCAGATTCAGGGTTTAATGTCGATGTGACCGATTGGCCAGATCATGATGTCATTGACCTACCAATTGAGGTAGAACCATAACGGGGAAAAGAAATATTTAAAATATCATCATAATTAAAGAAATAAAATACTTAAAATAATCTAACAATGAACAAGCATCTTTTTTACCTTGCTTTGGGCGCAACGGCACTCACAGCATGTACTTCGGAAGAAGTAGTCGATGTTAGTAGACAGAGCAATACCATTGGTTTTGAGAATGCAGTGCTGAAGCAGAGCCGTGCCGATGCACAGCAGGGTGACCTCACTACAGAGAACCTTGACAAATTCATGGTATATGGTTTCTATACGAAGGAGAGTCAGGCAGCCAATCCGATTCAGGTTTTCGGAGGTGATGCGGTGACTAAGCAGAATGGCGTATGGACATATAGCGGTACCCGTTTCTGGGTTCCGGATGCTACCTACAGCTTCTTTGCATACAGTTGTGCGGATATTGCCTTGGACAATAATTACGGAACTGTTGGTCTTGATCTTAATGCTACCGGTGCCGATCGCCAGATGATTATAACAAACTATAGAAGTGACGCTTATCATAACCATGACTTGATATATGCTCAGAATAAGGAGATAAAGGCGTTGGCAAAGACAGATGATAATCCGAATCCCAACCCCAATGTGGCATTCAAATTCTCTCATGTCCTCACAAAGATAGATGCCATCTTCGACCAAAACGAATCCTTTTCCATACAAGC
>CAMWYL010000485.1 GCA_947178465.1 uncultured Lachnospiraceae bacterium
TTTCCTGAGAGCCTTCGCTCGTTTGCGGCAGCTCCGCGGCGCGTCGGCGGTACGAGTCTATAAAGCGATTTCGGGCAATGGTGTAGAGGCATTTGAGTGCCGCTTTCGCCGTAGCGCATTGATACTTCTCGAGATAGCGGAGGAAGGCTTCCTGTGTAATGTCCTCGGCAGTCTGCCGATTGCGCAACCGAAAATAGCAGTAGCGGTAGATTTTATCATACTGTTCTTCAAAGTCTATCGACATGCCGTGAAACCTCCTCTCATGGTGTATAACGAAATAGGGGACTGTTATGTGCGGGGGAATTAGAAATTTAACTATAAAAAATCGAGTGCCAATGCACTCAATGAAATAGTACGCGCTATCGCATAAAAAGTGCAGAGCTACAAATACCGCTCTGCACTTTTTATCTACTACTATTCTTCATCTTTCAAGGTGCTTCCAATGAGCACCTTCTTTCCGCAAAAGGCGAATCCATACTTGCAGATACGTTCCTCCGAAATTCCCTTTGCAATAAGCGCCTCCTGATAGTCCCGCTCCTCTATCTGCCGCAACGCCTACACCCACAATGCCGCGCTCAAATCCTGCCGCACGCTGACATCTTCAACACACACCATTTTGACCAACAGCCATGCACGTTCCTCCTCCGTCATCTCGGCAATCTTTTCTGCCGTTTGGGAGCCTTGTACATTGCTGATAATATTATCCAGACATTCCCCTTTGTATTTTGCGGAGTTCATTGTCTCCTGCCATGCCTGCCGTTTCTTTTCAAGCATTTCCAGCAACGGCGCTTTCTCTGTCTTTCCATCAATAATCATTTTAATCTCGTCAAGAGAAAAACCCAACGCTTTCAGCTCTAACAGCGCATTTAACTGCTGTACCTGCTCTGCCGAATAGTAACGATATCCATTCGCGGCGTCTACTTCTACGGGCTTAATGATGCCTTTCTTTTCATATAAACGCATTGCTTTTCTGGAAACTCCGAAAAAAGCCGCAATCTCTCCAATCAACATGAGATCATCTTTCATACAAATCCCTCCATTCCAAATACTAAAACCATACCTGCCACACTCTTCATACCGCTTTAAGCTCTTTCATACCACTGCGCCTGTGCTTCCCACATCCTTGCATACTGCCCGGGACGGGCGATCAGCTCATCATGTGTTCCCACATCAACAATTCTCCCGGCATCCATTACAATAATACGGTCAGCCAGCTTCGCGGAACCGATGCGGTGCGTCACTACCAAAGCGCACTTTCCTTCTGCCAGATGCGCAAACTGCTTATATATCTTCGTCTCTTCAATCGGGTCAATAGCGGATGTCGGCTCGTCTAAAACAATAAATTCATTTACTCTGTACAAGCCGCGCGCTATCGCGACCCTTTGCCACTGTCCGCCGGAAATATCAACACCGCCATATTCCGGTGAAAGCATATCCTTTAATCCGATGCTGCCCTTCTCAAATCCGGCTTCCTCCAACACTGACTGAATCTTATTCGAATCTGCTTCCATTGCGGGGTCGCTGATGGCGACGTTCTCTTTCAATGTCATTTTGTACCGCTGATACTTTTGAAATACACCGGATATTCCTTTTAGCACGGAAGAAGCGGAATACTTCGCAGTGTCCAGTCCGCCAACCAGCACGCGCCCTTCCGTCGGACGGTAAATCCCGGTCAGCAGACGTACAAGCGTACTCTTCCCCGCACCGTTTTCCCCGACAATTGCAATGGTCTCTCCGGCTGCAATATTCAGCGATACGTTTTTTATGGAAGGAGTATCCCTTCCGGGATAACAAAAGCTGATATTTTCCGCAACAATACCCTTTGCGAAATCCGTCTCCCCTTTCTCTCCTTCCCGCTCCGGCATATCCAAAAGGCGGATGAAGTTGACTACCTTTCCGATATCTCGATTCATGTTGCCCATATGCTGTCTGACAACCTCCTGCATAATGGCAAAAATCTGTGTCAAAGCGGCAAATACCGCAGCGAACATACCAACCGTAATCTCTCCCGACATCGTTGCGGTAAACAGCATATACGCGGACACCGCCATTCCTGCGAAGGTAGTAAAATCCAACATAAGCTGCAACAAAGCCGTCTTGCGCTCTGCCTTCCAAATCTTACCGGTCAGCACCTTCATCGTGTCCTCGAACCGCTGATAAAAAAAGTTGAAAGCGCCCAAAATACGCGTTTCCTTGAAATACTCCCGATCGCATATTGCCTTCCGGTAATAATCATACTCCCGGCGAAGCGGCGCGCTCTCCTCTTCCAAATTGGCAAATATCCTGACATGAACCGTCTGTGCCAGCATCGCGGGAATAAAGGCCAAAAGTAATGTCAGGATTAACAACGGCTTTAATTGAAAGAGGTAGATACCGATTGCAATAAAATATATTCCGTAAAAGCTTACACAGGCAAATACAAGCATGCAGAACATTGTGATTGCCCTGACGCCCTCCTTGGCCTTGTTCAGATCATCCAGAAAATCAGTGTCCTCAAATCTGACAGGGTCAATGCCTTTGATTTTTTTATGAATGCGTTCCGTAAGCCCTCCTGCCGATTTCGGCAAAAG
>CAMWYL010000486.1 GCA_947178465.1 uncultured Lachnospiraceae bacterium
TTGCTTCCAAGCTTTCCCATCGGTCCTCTGTTTGCCGCACCGGCCACAATACCGGTCGCGATTACCGTAACGGTACAAGAATCCGTCATGTCTTCGTTATACATCGCACCGAAGATTACATTGATATCATCACCCGCAAGCTCCTGTATATAGCTTGCAGCGTCATTTGCGTCAAAGATCGAGATATCTCCTGAAATATTCAGGATAACATCCGTAGCGCCGTTGATGGTCGTCTCAAGAAGCGGAGATTCCACAGCCATCTTGATTGCCTGTGCTGCCTTGTCCTCACCCTTGCCATTGCCGATACCGATATGCGCAATACCCTTGTCCTTCATAACGGTCTGCACATCCGCAAAGTCAAGGTTAATAACAGACGGTACGTTAATAAGGTCCGTAATACCCTGTACGGCCTGCTGAAGCACCTCATCCGCCTTCTTCAAGGCATCCGGCATTGTGGTACGCCTGTCCACAATGTCAAGAAGCTTGTCATTCGGAATGACAATCAGGGTATCCACATGCGCCTTAAGCTTCTCAATCCCCGCAATCGCATTGCTCATGCGGGTGCGCGCCTCAAACTGAAACGGCTTCGTGACAACGCCGACCGTCAGAATACCCATCTCCTTCGCGATTGCCGCCACAATAGGAGCTGCGCCTGTTCCGGTGCCGCCTCCCATACCGCAGGTGACAAACACCATGTCCGCTCCCTTGATGGATTCCTTGATCTCCTCAGAACTCTCCTCCGCAGCCTTCTCACCAACCTCAGGCTTCGCGCCGGCACCAAGCCCCTTTGTGAGCTTCTCGCCAATCTGTAAAAGCTTCGATGCCTTGCAAAGCTGCAAGGCCTGTTTATCTGTATTAACGCCGATAAATTCTACGCCTGTAATCGATTCATCTATCATTCGGTTTACGGCATTATTGCCTGCACCGCCAACACCGACGACAATAATTCTTGCCGCAGCGTCTGTATCATTCGATCTAATCTCGAGCAAGTTTCCTTCCTCCTTCATAATTCCTTTTAAATGTTATCTAACTTATCATATAATTTTTTCGCTGATTTCGCAACCTATTTTTTACTTTTCTTCTTTATTTTATAGTAAAACACTAATTTTCCTGCTCAAAGCTCACGCTTTTTTTATCAAAAGTATAATTCTGTAAATCCAGCGTTCCCCGTTTTCCTTCCAAAGAGGGAAGAATATAGGGAAGCTGCATCAGTTTTTCGTCAAGATTTTCCAATTGCCCGATATTGACCTTTACGCCGCCGTAGCCCAGTGTCACGTTATAGCTGCTGTCAAATCGGATACTGTCACAAATGACGTCGTATTTGTTCAAAAGCTTCGTTATCGTAAGGATATTCTGGAAAATATTGTCGTTTTCCACGGGAAGCTTTTCATACAGAACCACATGGTCAAACGGAATGCCCGTTACCTTCGGAATCCCCATCGTGGTCACCTTGGATGCCTCAACCACCACGCCCTCATTATCAAAGTACATGTATCTGCCGAGATACTCCACATATCCCGCCAAAGCCTTCTCATATACCGTGATTCGGATGGTGTCATTTGACTGCACCACGACATCCATGGTCTCCACAAAGGGAACATCCTCTATTCCCTTATTCTTGTATTTCATTGACAGATAGAGCGAATTATCCCCGAAAGCGCCCTGCATTACCATCGCCTTTATCTCCTCGGCCGAGTAATGCCGATTTCCGTCCACGATCACGTTTTTCACCGCGTAATGCATGAGCATGAAATACATTGCCAGCAGCATGAAGTTTATAACGCCAAGAAAAATAATAATCCGTACCTTCCGTCCGATATTCGGAAGTCGTTCTATGTTCGCACTGTTCCTCATTTTAATCCTTTCAAAATCCTAATCGTAGCTTATTTTTGCGCCAAGCTGCGCGAAATCTCCCACAATATCCTGATAGCCCCTGTTGATATAGCTGATATCCGAGACTGTTGTTATCCCATCGGCTGCAAGCCCCGCGATTACCAAAGCCGCGCCGCCTCTGAGTTCCTTTGCAATTACATTCCTGCCCTCAAGGGCCGCACCTCCCGCTATCACCGCCGTGTTCTCCGATTGCAGCGCAATCTCAGCGCCCATCCGCCGCAACTCCTCCAATATCTTAAACCTGCTTGAAAAAATCGTCTCCTTAATCGTAAGGCTTCCCGATGCCACACACGCCGCCGCCATAAGCTGCGACTGTAAATCGGTCGGAAATCCGGGGTACACCTCCGTCTCTATGTAAGGCACATTCCTCAGTGCCCCCCTCTCGGGCGCTTCCAACGTCAATCTGCCGCTTTCCCTGTCTTCGGACAGCGCACCGCCCATACCGGTTATAACGTCACAGACATTCCCCAAATGGTCAAGCGGCGTATTCTCCAACACGATTCTCCCGCCGGCCGCAAGCCCCGCGAACAGATAGGTTCCCGCCACAATCCGGTCAGGCGCCACCTTGTAGGTCAGTCCGTGGAGACGGCTGAGCTCAACACCTTTGATAATAAGCTTTCCCTGCTCGATAAAATCCTCCGGGAGAATGATATTCGCCCCCGCCTTATTG
>CAMWYL010000487.1 GCA_947178465.1 uncultured Lachnospiraceae bacterium
CCGCTGGGGGAATGTGAATTATTATTACGGGCTTAAAAATGTCTGGATATGCATTGATGCTCCGACGGCAGACCTTGAGGAGCTTTATCCGGACGGTAATGTGCCACAGCGGGGAGAAACGTTGGAAGAAAGTCCGGAAACGCAGGATACATCCGTGGAGCAGAGTACGGAGCGTATTGTCCCGCGCACAAATCACCGGGCGGTTCTCCTGACGGTGGCGTTGGTGCTGTTTGTTGTGCTGATAACGGCGGTACTGCTTGTTGTGCTGAAACGGAGAAGCAGGAATCGATAAGAACAAAACTTGTGGTGCAGTCTCTGCGAGAAGTTCTTGGAGCTGTACCGGATAAAGATACAAACAAAGCTTATAGCGCGGTCTCCGCGACAGGTAGCGTTACCGTGAAAGTCGCGCCGCCGCCTGCGGTGTCCGTGACGGTAATCTTGCCGTGATGCGCCTGAATCATTTCATACGCAATACATAGTCCCAGCCCGAAGTGCCCCTTGGTGCTTCGGGATTTTTCACTTCTGTAGAAGCGTTCGAAGATTCTGCTTTTCTCATCGTCGGCAATGCCGATTCCGTGGTCGATTACGGATATCTGAAGCCGGCGCTCAGAGGTCTTTTCAAGCCGTAAGACGATTGGTGAAGTGACATTGATGTCAGAAACGGGCGTATAGCTGATGGCGTTGTGAATCAGGATAGCGATAACCTGACGGATGCGGTCCGCGTCACACAGGCAGGGAGGAACCGCGTCATCGGGAAGCTCTATCCTGAGGGAAAGGTTCTTTTGTTTTGCCATCGGCTCAAAGGCCTCGTAGGAATTGAGCAGGAGCGTGTCCAGCTCGACCGGCTCCCGCACAAGGGTAAAGGCGTGATTGTCGTGCTGCAGGAGCGTCAGCATGTCGTTAATTAATCCGGCCATGCGCAGAGCTTCGCCTTTCATGGTGGGAAGCAGCGTATCCATGTGGGAAGGGTTTTCCGCACAGGAGTCCATACATGAGAGCAGGACAGATAAGGGAGTGCGCAGTTCATGGGAGGCCGCCGCGATAAAGCGTGTCTGGCTTTTGCGGTTTTCCTCAATCGGCATCAGAAGCTTTCCGATAAAGTGCCATGCAAACAGCCAGATCGCGATAAGAGCTGCCGTGATGATGCCGAGAAAAACAAGGCGCTGTTCGGACTTTTGCCGGTTTACGGCTTCCAGCGAGGATAGGAGCAGCATTTCCAGTGTGCCGTTTGTGCGCTGCAGGGTGATAACGCAGCCGTAGAACGTAACGCCTTTGGAACCATTGTTTTTTGTGGAATCATTGTTTCCAAAGGAAACAAATGAAAAGTCGCGGTACATGCAGCTGTAAGAAAGCGTGGTGGCAGGCGCAGTGCGCAGCGTGTCATACTGTGCCCAGCCCTCTGCAAGGATATCCGTGTAGGGGGAGTGATTCGCCCTGCTGTTAAACAGGAAGGGCGTGCCATTGTCCAGCAGGGAAATATAATAGTAGCCGTTGTTCTCAAGGCTGGAAAGCCATTGGTGCGTGATAACGGACTGCTGTTCAAGGTTAGCCGCAATGGTATTGATATCATTCCGGAAGGACAGCAGCCGTGTATTCATCAGATTTTTCTCGGATATATACAGATACGCGAGCGTCATAATGACTAAAATAAGCGTGGTAATGCCTCCACTTAGAAGCGTCAGACGCAGACGGACTTTTTTGAACATACGGATTCCTCATTTCAGGCAGTATCCGACACCTCGGATAGTAGTAAGCCGGACGCAGCTTCCGACAGCGGAGAGCCGGCGTCTCAGAAAGTGGATATAGTTGTCAAGATTCCCATCCTCCACATCGCTGTCCGGTCCCCATACCTTCAAAAGCAGGGTAGAGCGGGACAGGGTCTGATCGGGATTTCGCAGAAAGGTCTCCAGAAGCGCGCCCTCCCGCTTGGAAAGGGAGCAGCGTCCTGACGGGCCTGTCAGCGTACAGGTTTCAATATCATAGGAAATATCCTGAAGTGTCAGGGAAATGCCGGCGTTTAGTTGAGGGGAACGTCGTGTAACACAGTAGATTCTGGCAAGAAGCTCCTCAAAGGCAAAGGGTTTTACCAGATAATCGTCAGCACCCATGTTCAGCCCAAGTACCTTATCGGACAGGGTGCCCAGTGCGGTAATCAGAATCACGGGCGTGCTTATTCCTGCTTCACGCAGCCTTGACAGGACATCCGTGCCTTCCATGGATGGGAGCATTCTGTCCAGCAGAATAATATCATAAATATTCTGTTCCCCATAATACAATGCATCTTCGCCGTCGTAGCAGCAGTCAATGTCAAAGCCGTGCGTTGACAGTTGATCGGATAAAATACGGTTCAGGTTTTCGTCGTCCTCAACAAGTAATATTCTCACGATGACCTCCATGATTCCGTTCTGCGGAATCTTAAATCGGTGTGGAGAATGCCCGTTTTTCTCACACTAACCAACATTTTGCCACTGCATGGCAACACAAATCCGGATGAAGCGGTTGCATTGCCTTACTTTTGGCTTCCTTTCTTTATATAATGTTATCAGCAGGTACAC
>CAMWYL010000488.1 GCA_947178465.1 uncultured Lachnospiraceae bacterium
CCGTCAGAGATGAAATCGCTTTTGCGGCTTCCTGCCGCTGCAGTTCCTTCGTCAGCTCGGCAGCGTTTCTGGCCAGACGCATATCGTCCCATTCTTCAAAAAGTCGCAGAAACGGCAGATAAATCAGCACGCCTATGGTGAGGCACACCGCCTGTAAAATACTTCCCGCAACGGAGCCGGTCGCCAGATAGCCACTGAGGAATACCGGCGTCGTCCATTCCACTGTATGCGTGACATGCGGCACAATCCCTATATATACCGCCACATAGGACAGGAGGAACATGGCCATCGGCGCCAGCAGATACGGAATAAGGAAAATCGGATTTAAAATAACAGGAAGCCCGAAAGAGACAATTTCACTGATATTAAAGATTACTGTCGGGAAAGACAATCGGGCAACATTTCGGATACTGCTCTTCTTTGAAAACAATAAGATGGCAATAACAATACACAGAACCGCTCCCGTTCCGCCCATCAGGACAAATACATCATGGAAGGTCTTGCTGAACACGGCTGACGTGCCAATCTCTGCAAACTTTGTCTGCATTGCAGCATCCACCACATTACTGCCATGAATACCGACAAACCACAGGCAATGCTCCGGTATCAGTACGGCAACAGCCGCCGCAAACTCATTATCAATTCCCGCAAGCAGAGCATCCGCGGCCGAACCTAAAAGCCCCTGAAGGGACTGTGTATGGAAAAAAGTCTCAAGAATCTGCCGCAGCACGGCAAAAAAGCTGACGATAATCAGCACCGGAACAATACTTGATACTGCTTCTACATAAAATCCGTCTGCGTCCATCACTCTCTGTCGCAGATAAAAAAGCCCCTTTTCCTTGATTTTGAAAAACATCGCACTTGATATCAGGGCAACAAACAGCGCGGTAAATACGTTGGCCGTTCCAAGGGAGGTGATGGAAAAGTCCTGATATTGAACTCCGGAGTACCCGAGTAAGGATACCAGCGTAATCAGCATGACAACTGCCGGTTCTACAATACTCGTGCCCTTATGGCTTTGTTTCAGCATTGCATAATTGAAGTTTGTCATATGCTATTGCGGTCCGGAAAACTTATTGAATCACGCGCCGTTATTTATTTCACGGTTCTTCACGACTCTGCCGTTCCAGAGCTTTGGAAGAAGCTCCTGATACGCCGGAATCGGCAGACACTTCAGCATCAGTGCCATAGAACCGATTACCAGCAGCGGAATCATCATAATCATGCCCCGCCGGACTGCCGTAAACATTAAACTGTTATCAAAATAATTAGAGATTCGGAACAATCCCTTTTTTAAATAATCCTTCATCTTCTCCCTCTCTCGCTGTTCTTTTGTGGTAAAAGTCTTAAAAATACTGACTACTAACTGTATTGTATCATATTTAAAGTAAAAATTAAATGGTTGTCACACAAACAGGTGTTAAAATTTATAATATTTTTGTGCATTTATTTGAATACAACCATTGCAAATGTGGAAAATTTGTTTAAAATAGTACTTAGATATAGATGTAAGGGCTTTCAATATCATCAAAATTTATAAGAAAAGGAAGGATTTATGACTATGTATGGATTTGGTACAATGATCGAGCAACTCAAGAAAAACCCTAAGACAATCGTATTTACGGAGGGAACAGACCCGCGTATTCTGGAGGCGGCTTCACGTCTTCTGGCCAGCAGCTTTTTAACACCCATTCTTGTCGGTAATGAGGAGGACGTGGTAAAGTCAGCTGAGGAAGCCGGCTACAACATCCGCGGTGCACAGATTATAGATAGCAATCACTATGACCGTTTTGAGGAGATGGTGGAAACCTTTTGCGAGCTTAGAAAAAGCAAGGGTATGACACCCGAGGAGGCACGCAAGATCCTTGCGCAGCCGAACTACTTCGGAACGATGCTTGTACAAATGGGTGTAGCGGATGCACTTCTTGGCGGCGCTACATACTCTACCGCTGACACTGTCCGTCCTGCTTTACAGATTATCAAGACAAAGCCTCAGAACACTATTGTTTCTTCCTGCTTTATTCTTGTTCGTCCCGGTGCTACCGGTGAAAATGAGGTTCTTGCAATGAGCGATTGTGCGATTAACATCAATCCTACCGAGGATGAGCTTGTTGAAATCTGCGGCGAGACAATTGAATGTGCGAAGATTTTCGGCGTTGACCCGAAGGTAGCATTCTTAAGCTACTCTACACTCGGCTCCGGTAAGGGTGAGGATGTGGAGAAAATGAGAAATGCGGCAAACAAGGCAAAGGCAAAGTTCCCGAACACACCGATTGACGGTGAGCTTCAGTTTGACGCTGCCGTATCTCCCCGTGTAGCGCGTACAAAATGCCCGCAGTCTGAGGTTGCCGGACATGCCAATACCTTTATCTTCCCGGATATCAATTCCGGTAACATGGGCTACAAGATTGCACAGAGAATGGGTAATTTCGAAGCATACGGCCCGATCCTTCTCGGCTTGAATGCTCCTATCAATGACCTTTCCCGTGGTTGTAACGCAATTGAGGTTTACTCCATGGCGATTATCACGGCAGCATTGGTATAAGGCTTAATAA
>CAMWYL010000489.1 GCA_947178465.1 uncultured Lachnospiraceae bacterium
CTCATAAAGCCCCGCAGGAACCTTCGGCCGCCATGAGATCATCGGCACCATGACATCATGGAACGTCCCATAATCCCCCATCAGCTTCAGATGGCGGTCATAAAGCGCGCCTTCCATGGGGCGTTCAAAGCGTATCCCGATTCCTTTCAGAAAATCCCTGTTTTCGTCCCCGTCATACAAAAAAGTGTGCGTAAGCTTGATTTCATCCGTTGCCCTGCCCACTGTCAATCTGATTACAAACGGGATTTTCTCCTCGCCATCCGCAGCTCTATGTACTCCCTCATATTTAAGGACTGCCTGAAGCGGCCCGTTCTCCTCTATTGTAACGCGCTCCACATCCCCCATATAGTCTTTTATTGCTTTGGCATTCGGAATCCCCGCCACCGGCTGCTCAAGCTGTAACACCGGCTGCGCATTTTCCAATACCGTTTTTCCATCCTTCTCTATCTTATCAAAAAGCCTTGTACCGGTCTTGGTGATATGCATGACAAAGCTTTTTGTATCAATCGTAATTTTATCATCCGTCTCCGTAAGTATGATTTTATCCCGTATGGGCCGTCCGTTCCCGGCGGCCGTCACTTCAATGCGGTTCCCAAGCTCAGACGCGTCCGCGGTATGCGCCGTCCATTTCACGGAGCCGTCCGGCCAATACGCCGTTATCCTGCTCTGCATCTCTACCGTGCTTCCGGACTCCGCGATACAGTCATACGTCGTATCCGTCCCGCATGTGCCCTGTTCCCACATACACCCCCATGTGGTATAGCCCAAAGGCTTTGTCTGTCTCAAATTATGTAATTTCATCCGCTCTCAAAACCCCCTAAATCAGTCAATGGCACTGATACACAGAGGTATCAGTGCCGTATTTTACTGACTGTGCTGCATTATGCTGTTTATTGGTTTGCAAGATACTGCTCATTTACTTCATCAATGATAGCCTGACCGCCCTTGCTTAACCAGCTGTCCCAAGCTGCCTGAAGGCCTGCCTGATCGATCTCGCCACAGATGTACTGTGTTCTTGCCTGCTTCAGCTCCTCATCAAGCGTTGCGCCGATGTCTGCATAGGTTGCTGAGTTTGCCAGGAAGGCAGATGCAGGATTCAGTACTGCATACTTCTCATTATCTACATATGCCTGCTCCTGTGCCTGACGGCTCTCATTCATTGCCGGTGCAGGGGTAGGTGTGTATCTCGGCAAATAAGCCAGAAGCTGGTTCAAGCCCATGTAGTTCGCTGCCAATGTCGGATTCTCCAGGTCAAGATCAACCAAGTTGCCGTCTGCGTCTTTCTCCCAATTGACACCCTCAATACCATACTCTACAAGGATTCTCATATCATTGTCATTTAACTTGTCAAGCAATGTCAGTACCGCATCAATCTTCTCCGGCGTATCGCAGGTAGATGCGCTGATCGTGAAGTATCCGTTATAGCCTGAGGTTGCAAGCGTCCTGCCGTTGATTGCGCCCAGAAGTCTCATGGATGCTGCCTCGTCCGGATTGGTAACAGACGGTGTAAAGGTGTCTTCTTTCCCAAAATAATCCCAGATACGACGGCCGCCGTCCATTGTATCGATAAATACACCGGACTCGCCTGTCTTACAGCCATTCTCCCATGTATCCGTTGTTCTTACCGCCCAATCCTTCGGCATTAAACCATCGTCATAGACCTTCTTGATCCAATCAAGCGCTTCCTGATATTCCGGCTGCATATGTACCGGTACGAGCTTTCCGTCTACCTCTGCCCATCCGTTGCCTACACCAAACCATGTCTGGATAATATCGAAGGGGCCTGTATATAGCGTCATCTCCAGACCATAGGTATCGTCCTTGCCGTTTCCGTCCGGATCTTCATAGGTAAACTTGTAAAGCATGTCATAAACGTCATCAATCGTCTTCGGGTCTGATGTAATACCAACTGCCTCTGCCCAATCCTTGCGGTATGACAGGCCGTAACGTCCGATATCACGTGTACGGGGAATCGCAATCAGCTTTCCGTCTACGGTAAGCGTTTCCGCTACACCCTTATTCATCTGTGAAAGATTCGGATATTTTGCAGAATCCCAGATGTAATCATTCAAGTCCACAAATGCACCCTGCTTTGCCGCACTTACAATATTACCGGTAAGCATACCGCTGTGTGTGATAACCATGGGCATTGTTTTCGGGCTTGACATCGCAAGCGTAATCTTCTCCTCCAATACGTCGGAGAGTACCCACTCAATCTGCAGGTCTACATTTGCTGCCTCATTGACCTGATTTAAAATCTGCTCCGCATAGTCACCCGTGTTGGATGTACCTGCGTTAAAGTCAATCGTCATAAAGGTAACGGTCTCTGTCCCTCTCTGCGTTGTCTCCACCGGAGCCGCGTCTGTGTTGTCTGTCGATGCATTATTGTTTGCGGATGCATCTGTGTTTGTGCTTGCCGCATTATTGCTGCTCGCATTGTTATTTGCGCTGTTGTCTGCGCTTCCGCCGCATGCGGCAAGAGAGCATACCATGCTTGCCGCAAGTGACACTGCAAATAACTTTTTCAGTGCTTTCTTCTTCATATTAA
>CAMWYL010000490.1 GCA_947178465.1 uncultured Lachnospiraceae bacterium
GTATCAACTCCGTGAAGGTTTCCGCTGACTCTGTTGAGGGCATGGGCTATGCCATTCCGATTTCTGATGTACAGTCCATTATTGAGGAATTGGCATTAAAGGAAACAAGAGATGTTGTTGAAGCCGACGCGCGGGGATACCTTGGAATCGGCGGCACGGATGTGACGGAGGAAATCTCAGAGACTTACGGTATGCCTGTAGGCATCTTCATCAATACGATTTATGATCATTCACCCGCCAAGGCAGCCGGTCTTGCAAAGGGAAATATTATTACGAAATTTGACGGTCAGACGGTTCGGACCATGAGTGCCCTGAAAACACTGCTCACCTACTACAGAGCAGGCGAAACGGTAGAGGTTACCGCAATGGTACAGGGTGCGGACGGCTACACGGAACAGACCTATTCCCTCACGCTCGGCTCCCAGTCGGTCTTTGGTGAGGATGTCCCGAACGCAGCAGGAAGCTCTGAACGGCAGCAGCAGGAAGAAGAATACAACAACGGCTACTACAATCCTTTCAGCTTCTGGTCTATGCCGTAAACAATCCGATTGCTTATATCAGTTTTTTGTATTACTTTCTCATATCTCTTTTTACAAACCGGGCAGGAGTCACTCTCCTGCCCGTCTGCATTTCAAAACATTTTTGTTTTCTATGCCTCCAAATTGCAAAGCTCCGCAGCAGTCTTGGCCGCCAGCCGTGCATTGTTGAATACAAGCTGGATATTTGAATCCAGACTGTCGCCTCCGGTAAGCTCCTTTACCTTGGCAAGCAAAAACGGTGTGGTTTCCTTCCCGTGAATGCCCTGCTTTATGCTCTCGTCAATCGCCTCGTCAATCGCCTTGTTGATTACCGCAGGGTCCATGGAAAATTCCTCGGGAATCGGGTTGGTGACAAGCATACCACCCTTCAGGCCCATCTCCTGCTTCACATGAAACGCCTGCGCAAGCTCCTTGGGCGTATCCAGCCTGTAGTCAACACCGAATCCGCTCTTTCCGGTATAAAAGGCCGGAAGCTCCTCCGTTCCATAACCGATAACCGGCACGCCCTTTGTCTCAAGATATTCCAGCGTAAGTCCCAAATCCAGAATGGACTTCGCACCGGCACAAATGACCATCACGGGCGTTTCCGCAAGCTCCTCAAGGTCTGCTGAGATATCCATTGTCGTCTCCGCGCCTCTGTGTACCCCGCCAATACCGCCGGTTGCAAAAATCTTTATCCCTGCAAGTGCCGCGATAATCATGGTTGTCGTAACGGTTGTCGCACCGTCCATTCCTTTCGCAAGAATAACCGGAAGATCCCTTCGGGATACCTTGGGCACATCATAACCGGTCTTACCGAGGTGCTCGATTTCCTCCTTGGTGAGTCCTGCCTTTAATCTCCCGCCGATAATCGCTATGGTCGCGGGAACCGCACCACTCTCACGGATCACCTGCTCCACCCTTAACGCGGTCTCCACATTCTGCGGATAGGGCATTCCATGGGAAATAATTGTAGACTCCAGCGCTACCACCGGTCTGTTCAGGGCAATCGCCTCCGCTACCTCCTTTGATACATCCAAATACTTATTCATATATTTCTGCTCCTTTCTCAGCATTTTCAGCCGGCTTTATGCATCATTTTATGCTTCCATGCCGGCTCTTCTTAACATCTCCTGCGCAGTTATCTCAGGATTGACGGTGTGCGCGCTCTCCACCGTAATGCTTGCAGCGGCAAGTCCCATCAGTGCACTCTCCTTCAGCGGAAAATGCCTGGTGCAGCCATAGGCGAGACCTGCCATAAACGAATCGCCCGCACCGGTTGTACTCACAACCCTGCTTTCGAGCTTCGGCAGTAATAAAGCTGTCTGCGCGTTTACACAGAACACCCCATTTGCGCCAAGGGTAATGTATACGTTCCGGACTCCCTTATCCAGAAGCGCCTCCGCCGCCTGCCGAAGCGTTTTTTCATCGGTAATCTCTATCCCCGTCAGCGCCTCTGTCTCCAGCTTGTTCGGGGTAAGCGTATGAAGCTTATCCAAAATGGGAATCAGCTTTCTGACTTTTTTTCCCGAAACGGTTTCCGCAAACAACGCTACCTTACAGTGTTCTCCGATATAACGGATGGTTTCCTCCGGTATGTTGGTGTCAATAATCAACAGCTTTCCGCGGTTTATCATCTCCATTTTACCGGCGATAAATTCCGGCGTGATATCCTCGTAAATCCGCATGTCGGACACCCCCATGCGCATATCTCCCGTTTTGTCCAGAATATAAAGATACACGGAGGTCGCCTGCCCCGCCGAGCGGTAAGCCTCACGGATGTCAATTCCAAGCGTCTCACAGCTCTCTATAATCCTGTGCGCGTAAAGGTCGTCGCCAAGCGCGGTTATCAGCTTGACCTCAAGTCCCAAAAGACTCATGGTATGCGCAATATTTCTCCCGACACCGCCAAGCGACAGAAGGGTTTTCCCCGGGTTGGAGTCGTTTTCAACGGGATCCTCATCCGGGGTACCGCCGGTGTGTATTTTCGCCGCCCCGATAATGGGGCAGGAGGTGGGGCCGGGGGGGG
>CAMWYL010000491.1 GCA_947178465.1 uncultured Lachnospiraceae bacterium
TGCGGGATTGTATGGTCTCGTCCTTATGATTCTTACTCTGATCGTTGTGATTTATCTGATCGCGGCGTTCTTTATTATGGTATCAGTGGCGCTCATCTCCGGGAAACTGCTGCAGTCGGAAATCGGAAATATGGCTGTTTACAAAAGTATGGGTTTATCCACAGGGAGACTTCGGCTGTCCTTTGCACTCCGTTTTCCGGTTGTGGTTATGACGGGTGCGATCACAGGCATCCTGCTCTCTTCTGTTTTTGCTGATGGACTGATCGGAAGGTTGCTCCGGTCATTTGGGATCGGAGACTTCCATTCGGGGTTCAGTATGATGGGTACGCTTTTGCCGCTTATTGCCATACCGGTTTTATTCTTTCTTTTTGCATGGGCTTTTTCCGCGAAACTGAAGCAGGTGAGCATAGTGGCTTTAATAACTGAGAATGATGATTAAAAAGGAGGCAATGAACATGAAAAAGGACAAAGGGAAAACCTTGGCGGCGATATTTATTCTTGGCGTGTCGGTACTGGCCGGCTGCGGAACGCGGGCGGAAGACCCGGGAGAACCGCCTGCAGAGGTAATCAATGGGCAAAGCACAAATGTGGAAAATAATTCGGTTCAGACCGGGAGCAGTACCAACATGGAGAAAACGGATAACGGGGATGAAATTCTGGCAAATGCCATTTCTGTCCGTATTGGCAGGGAAGGTATTGCGGAATGGAATGTGGATATGTATAATAATGATGAATCTTTAACGATGCTGGACTATCTTTCCGGTTCCGCATTGCTGTTTCCTACTTATACTTATGATGAAGAAGGCGGGTTTGTTGCGCAGGGTGTCCGGGGAAGTTATACAAGGGATGACGAACAGACCATAGCGGATGTAAAGACCGGTGAATTATATCTGTTCAGCGGCGGACAGCTCCGCTTTTATTTTAAAGACATAGAAGGGGCGAATATCACCGCAACGCCCATAGGATTTTACACAGATACGGAAGGTCTGGCGGAAGCTGTGCAGGAAGCCTATACATCTAATTTAGATGACACATGGGGAGTGGATGTGTATTTTTGGATTACAAAAACATTGGAGTAGAAAGAGAGGAGAAAGAATATGATTTACAGAAAATTTCAGGATGCAGAGTTATCCGGTTTGGGACTTGGCATGATGCGTCTGCCCGTGTTGGATGGCAATGATGGAGCGGTAGATGAAAAAGCGGCCGCAGAACTGATTGACTATGCTTACAACAACGGAATTAATTATTTTGATACGGCATGGGGCTACCATGATGGCAATTCGGAGTCGGTTGCGGGAAAATATCTTTCCGGATATCCGCGGGAGAGCTATTACCTTGCCAGCAAATTCCCGGGCTATGACCTTTCCAATATGGAGAAAGTGGAGGAAATATTTGAAAAACAGCTTGAAAAATGTCAAACCGGATATTTTGATTTCTATCTTTTCCATAATGTCTATGAAGGGAACATTGACGCGTATCTTGATCCGAAATATGGGATTTTAGAGTATCTGTTGAAACAGAAGGAAAACGGACGCATCCGGCATCTTGGCTTTTCAGCGCATGGCAGCGCAGAAGTGATTCAGCGTTTTCTGGAGTCTTACGGTCAGCATATGGAATTCTGTCAGCTCCAGCTCAACTATATGGACTGGCATTTTCAGAGTGCACAGGAAAAGGTTGCCATTTTGCAGAAAGCCGGTATTCCGATTTGGGTTATGGAACCTTTGCGGGGTGGAAAGCTTGCAAAAGCCTCGGAGGAACTGGCTGCGGTAATGCAGTCCATGCGTCTGGAGGAAACGGTTCCCGGATGGGCGTTCCGTTTTCTGCAGAGCATTCCGGGTGTGACGATGGTGCTGTCCGGCATGTCCGATATGGAGCAGTTAAAAGCAAACATTGCTACATATAGGACGGACGAGCCCTTGAGCAAAGAAGAATTTGATACGCTGGTGAAGTATGCAGATGAGGAAACGAGAAAAGGGGGACTTCCGTGTACGGCCTGTCATTATTGCACCAGCCATTGTCCGAAGAAACTGCCGATACCGGAGTTGATTGCATTATACAATGAACATAAGATTACGGGCGGAGGCTTTATCGCACCTATGGCAGTGGGCAGTATGCCGGAGGAAAAGCGGCCTGCCGGCTGTATTAGCTGCAGAAGCTGTGAACAGGTTTGCCCGCAGCAGATTAAAATATCTGAGATGATGAAGGATTTTACCTCCATGATCGGAATGTAATGGAGGCTGAAACATTTGCATTTTTTGGTATTAGTTTAAAAATGGGTTGGTATGCATTTTTAAACTAATACCTTTTTTTACAAATGTATTGACATCGTGTCAGAATAGCTTTATTATAACTATATTGACACTGTGTCAGAATAAATAGAGGAGCGGATGAAAATGAAGAAAAATATCGGTTCACAATTAGCGCTGTACCCCATGCCCGTTACCGTGGTCGGGGCAATGAATGGAGATAAGCCCACATGGACGCTGGTGGCCCATGTAGGGATTATCGGGCATGACAGGGTGCTTGTCAGCCTTGCTGC
>CAMWYL010000492.1 GCA_947178465.1 uncultured Lachnospiraceae bacterium
CACGCTCGAAACCTTCGGTTCCTCGCTTGCGCTTCGCGCTCTATACACAAATGCGTTTCCGGTCATATGCAAGCACGCTTGCCCTGACCGGTCTCGCATTTGTGTGCAGTTCTTGTTATGTCAAAACTGTCTAAGGAACCGAATATCGTTCTCATACAGCAGGCGCATATCATCAATCTCATATTTCAGCAGCGCAATTCTCTCCAAGCCTACGCCAAACGCAAAGCCGGAATACTCATTCGGATCAATATTGCACATACGAAGCACCTTCGGATGCACCATACCGCATCCAAGGATTTCAATCCAGCCCTCTCCCTTGCAGAACCGGCAGCCGCTGCCGCCGCACTTAAAGCAGGATACATCCATCTCTGCCGAAGGCTCCGTAAACGGGAAATGATGCGGACGGAACTTTACTCTTGTATCCTCTCCGAAAAGCTCCTTTGCGAACTCCGCCAGCGTCCCCTTTAAATCCGCAAATGTAATGTTCTTGTCAATAACCAACCCTTCAATCTGATGAAAGGTCGGGGAATGCGTCGCGTCAACCTCATCCGCCCTGAATACCCGCCCGGGGGCAAGCATTCTGATCGGAAGCTTCCCTTTCTCCATCTCATGCACCTGTACACCGGAGGTCTGCGTTCTGAGAAGAATGTCCGCATTAATATAGAAAGTATCCTGCTCATCCTTTGCAGGATGATCCGCCGGAATATTCAGCGCCTCAAAATTATAATAGTCCTTCTCAATCTCAGGCCCCTCAACCACCTCGTAGCCCATGCCGGTAAAAATCCGTTCTACCTCTTCCAATGCTATCATATTCGGATGGCGATGCCCCAGCCTGCTTTTCTGCGCGGGAAGCGTTACATCGATGACCTCCGCCTTCATCCGCGCCTCGCGAAGCTTCCGCTCCATATTCGTCTTTGCCTCTTCGAGGACCCTCTCTATTTCCTCCCTTGCTTCATTCACCAATTGGCCGACCTTGGGTCTGTCCTCAGGAGCAACGTCCTTCATGCCCTTCAAAACGGCAGTGAGCTCTCCCTTTTTTCCAAGGAAACTGACACGCACGTCATTTAATTTGTCCAATGCCTCGCTCTCGTTAATCTGGCGAATCGCCTCCGCCTTAATCTGTTCCAGTTTTTCTCTCATTCCAATCACCCTTTTCCTTTCTTTCACCGCTCCTCATGCACTTTCGGCGCAATTCCCTAATCGATCGGGTAGAGGAACGCACTTCCCCTCTACCCGCCGCGCGGGGCACATGCAGCTTCAGCCGCAAACTGCCTCATGTGCCCCTGCGCATAAAAAATCCCTTGCAGAATCACTCCTGCAAGGGACGAATAAACCGTGGTACCACCCAAATTCCTATATTGCGTATAGGCACTCTGACGACGTAACGTGTCGCCGCGTCTTCTCCTACCACACCGCTGTCGCAAAAACGCCAAGGGTGTTTCAAAAAAGCTGCTCCGGTGGGAAATTCAACATTATATTTGAACTTGGGAGGCTTCCAGCCGATGACCTCCGTTCTCTGGCAGAAAATATAACGCTACTTTGCACCTTCATTGCATTTGAAATATAAAATATCTGAGACTCATCATAGAATATTCCGACGCAAATGTCAAGAACCAATTTTCATTCACATTGCCACACAATTTTCAGATAATTCTTATTCAAATTATCACTCTATATTTTTAAGCGCCTCCTCCATCGGGATTCTTTTGATCCTTCTGAAATCAAAAAACATGACAATCAGATACCCAATCAGAACAAACGCAAACATTTTGACATATCCTGCCGGTTCAATCACGAATGTGAACCATCCGCTATAGCTGAACATAATCGCTTTCCACGCCTCCCTCATAACAAGCGCGCCCAGCACAACGCTGACTGCATCCGCAAGGACCAGAAACATTGTCGTCGAAAGAAGGTACAGCCCTGCGATTTCCCGATTCTCATAGCCCAGAATTTTTGTCATGGATATTGCGTTTTCGTTCTTCTCTATAATAATCTTGGTGAGGAGATAAATCAGCACCGCCGACAGGAGAATGCACAGAAATTGAAAATACTGCATATATGCTCCCATAGAATGGTCAAGCTGGTCGCACATCTTGGTAATGTCCCGCTCCGTAATCACCGTCACAATGCTCTCCTCCTCAATGTCCGTAATTTCCGTATCGGACATATATCCGCTAAATTCCCCTTCATCCAAATCAAATACATTGCGGTAATTTTGTAACGACATGAAAACGCTGATGCTCTGGCATTTGTCATAAATCCCCACAACCTCAAACCGGTACTGCCTGTTCTCATATTTTTCATCCAGAGAAACGGTATCCCCCACGTTCAGACCGTACTTATCCCGAAAGGATGCTGATATATATACCTCTCCCTCCTTCAACGATTTCAAACCGGTGATTTCCACATACCTGCTGTCATCAGAAATTCCATATACCGAAATCTCCTCATCCAATGCGTCACCTCTTTTTTGCAGCGACCGCATACCAAACTGCTCAGCGTCGTCATTTTGGGTGTTAATCGTGTTC
>CAMWYL010000493.1 GCA_947178465.1 uncultured Lachnospiraceae bacterium
CCTTCATCCGCATTCTCCATACGCTTTTCCTCGTCCGACCGATTGATTTCCTCAATCTTCTTCGACATGGAAACGCCGTATGCTATCGATTGGTCCAATATAAATCTGACTTCCGGTGTGTTCCTGAGATTTATCTTCTTCGCAAGTAAACTCCTGATATATCCCTCCGCGCTCCGCAGTCCCGCCAACGTATCCTTCTGCGACTCCTCGTCTCCCAGAACGCTGATCCATGCCTTACAGGTCTTTAAATCGGGCGCTACCTCCACCTCCACAACAGAGGTCATCGGATTGATCCGCGGGTCCTTGATTTCGCTTCTGATTATTTCGGCGAGAACACGGTGTACCTCACCGTTCACGCGCGTGTTCTTCAGACTGTTTTTTCTCATAAAAATCCCTCATTTCCACCCTAGCGGGGAACCTCAACCATAATATATGCCTCCACAATATCCAGCTCCTGCATACTGTCAAAGCCTTCAAACACAAGACCGCACTCGAATCCGGCCTTGACCTCCTTCACATCATCCTTAAACCGCTTGAGCGATGCAAGCTCACCCTCGTAAATCTGCTCGCCCTCGCGCGTGATGCGCACCTTGCAGCCTCTCTGGAACATACCGTCAAGCACATAGGAACCCGCGATATTTCCGACTGCGGAAGCGCGGAATATCTGACGTACCTCCGCATGGCCGATAACCTTCTCCTCGAAGACAGGGTCCAGCATTCCCTTCATGGCCGCCTCAATGTCTTCAATCGCCTGATAGATTACCTTGTACAGCCTTACGTCAACGCCCTCACGCTCCGCAGTCGCCTTTGCGATCACATCCGGACGCACATTAAAGCCGATAATAATCGCGTTGGACGCAGACGCAAGAATTACATCGGATTCGTTGATTGCGCCGACACCGCCGTGAATACATTTCACGACAACTTCCTCATTGGAAAGCTTCACAAGACTCTGCTTTACAGCCTCCACGCTGCCCTGTACATCCGCCTTGATGATCAGGTTCAGCTCCTTAAGGTTCCCTGCCTGAATCTGTGAGAACAAATCATCCAGAGACATCTTCGTCTTTGTATCTTCAAGAAGCTTCTCCTTGTTCTGTGCCACAAAGGTCTCTGCATAGTATTTCGCTTCCTTGTCATTCTCATGCGCAATAAATATCTCACCCGCGTTCGGCACATCGCCAAGTCCGAGTATCTCTACCGGTGTGGACGGGTCTGCCTCCTTGACGCGTCTGCCCTTGTCGTCCACCATGGCGCGGACCTTACCGCTCGCCGCACCTGCGGAAACAAAATCACCGACTCTCAACGTACCCTTCTGTACAAGGATGGTCGCTACCGGTCCGCGGCCCTTATCCAGCTCTGCCTCAATAACAAGACCTCTCGCACGTCTGTTGGGATTCGCCTTAAGCTCCAATACCTCTGCTGTCAGCAATATCATCTCAAGCAGTTGGTCAATGCCCTCGCCGCTCTTTGCCGAAACAGGCACAAACACAGTGCTTCCGCCCCAATCCTCGGCGATCAGTCCGTACTCGGTAAGCTCCTGCTTTACACGTTCCACATTGGCTCCCGGCTTATCAATCTTGTTGACAGCTACGATAATCTCAATCCCTGCTGCCTTCGCGTGGTTGATTGCCTCCACCGTCTGAGGCATCACGCCGTCGTCCGCAGCAACTACAAGAATAGCGATATCCGTAGAATTCGCACCGCGCATACGCATTGCCGTGAAGGCCTCATGTCCGGGCGTATCCAGGAAGGTAATCCGCTGGTTGTTGACCTTGACCGTGTATGCGCCGATATGCTGTGTAATACCGCCGGCCTCCTTATCGGTCACATTGGTTTTCCGGATCGCGTCAAGGAGTGAAGTCTTACCGTGGTCAACATGCCCCATAACACAGATAACGGGCGGTCTGGCAACCATACTCTCGGCACTCTCCTCATCCTCCTTCAAGAGCTCCTCAATCACGTCAACCTTTACTTCCTGCTCACAGATAATATCATACTCAATCGCAATGTTCTCCGCAGTCTCATAAGTAATTTCCTGATTAACCGTTACAATCTGTCCCTGCAGGAAGAGCTTCTTCACGATCGCGGACGGCTGTACCTTCATCTTATCCGCCAATTCCTTAATCGTAAGCGTCTCCGGTACCGTAATAACCTTAATCTGCTCCTCAACCTGTTCCTCCGGCTTCTTCTCCGGCTTAATAAAGCGTCCCGCCTTGTTCTTGCCGCCCTTCAGGTTCTTGATATCATCCTCTTCGTACATCAGATCCTTGCGGTTCTTCTTATCCTTCTCCTGACTGATACGACGCTTTTCCTCATCTCTATGCTTCTCCGCATCCTTAATCGGACTCTCCGGAACAAAGCCGCCCTTATTATTGCCGCCTCTTCCGTTGAAGCCACCTCTTCCGTCGCGTCCACGCTCGTTGTCACGACCACCGGAAAATCCCTGTCCCGGTCTGCCGCCTCCCTGATAGCGCTGACCGTCCCGTCTGTCGCCACGGTTATCTCCGCGCCGGTCGTCCCG
>CAMWYL010000494.1 GCA_947178465.1 uncultured Lachnospiraceae bacterium
CTTTCGGGACATCAGACAGCTACTATGAGATTTATCTGTATGGACTGTAGACATAAGCGAAAGCAATAAATTTAAGAAAACTGTTGCATTTTGAAATGCATGGTGCTACAATAAATATGATTAAATAAGGTTATATGATAGAGAGTGGACTTGCAAGTCCACTCTTTTGCGTGAGGGGAATCGCGTGGCAGGAAAAGGAAAGGTGACCGGATGGCAAAGAAGGATATGTATGAGGAGCGTACAGAGGCGCTTCTGGAGCCGATAGCTGCGGCAAACGGCTGCGAGATTTATGATGTGGAGTATGTGAAGGAAGGAAGCGACTGGTATTTGCGCGCATATATTGACAAGTCAGAGGGTGTCAGCATCACCGACTGCGAGAATGTGAGCAGAGCGCTTTCCGATAAGCTGGACGCGGAGGATTTTATTCCTGACGCGTACATATTGGAGGTTTCAAGCCCCGGACTTGGCAGGACACTGAAGAAGGACAGACATTTGGAGAAAAGCCTCGGACAGGAGGTTGAGCTGAAGACCTACAAGCCCGTAGAGCAGGGGGCTGTCAAACAAAAGGAATTTACGGGAATTTTGAAAGCCTATGACAAGGATACCGTCACAATAGAATCGGAGAACCGGACAGAGGAAATGGTCTTTGCAAGATGTGATATTGCGATAATCAGATTGACATTGGATTTTTAACCATAGGAGGGTAAAGGAAAAATGAACAAGGAATTATTGGAAGCACTTAATATTTTGGAGAAGGAGAAGGAAATCAGCAAGGATACGCTTTTCGAGGCGATTGAAAATTCTCTGCTGACAGCCTGCAAGAACCATTTTGGCAAGTCGGACAATATCACGGTGCAGATAGACAGAGAAACTTGTGACTTTCTGGTATATGCGACAAAGGACATTGTAGCGACGCCGGAGGAGGTAGAGGACGAGGCGACACAGATTTGTATTGATGATGCAGTGAAGATTTCAAAGAAGGCGATTATCGGAGAGACCATTAACGTGGAGATCAAATCCAAGGAGTTTGGGCGTATCGCGACACAGAATGCGAAAAACGTTATTTTGCAGAAAATCCGTGAGGAGGAACGCAGCGTCATCTATAATCAGTTCTATGAGAAAGAGAAGGATGTCGTGACCGGTATTGTTCAGCGCTATTCCGGAAGAAATATCAGCATTAATTTGGGAAAGGCGGATGCTCTCTTAAATGAGGTAGAGCAGGTAAGAGGCGAAGTGTTCCGCCCGACGGAGCGCATCAAGGTCTATATTCTTGAGGTTAAGAATACACCCAAAGGACCAAGGATTTTGGTCAGCAGAACGCATCCGGAGCTGGTAAAGCGGCTTTTTGAAGCGGAGGTTACGGAGATTAAAGATGGTACCGTGGAGATTATGAGTATTGCGCGTGAAGCGGGAAGCCGTACCAAGCTTGCGGTGCGAACCAATAATCCGAATGTGGACGCGGTAGGCGCCTGCGTGGGAATGAACGGCGCACGTGTAAATGCCATCGTTGAGGAGCTGCGCGGTGAAAAGATTGATATCGTGAATTGGGATGAGAACCCCGGTAATTTTATCCAGAATGCGCTTTCACCGGCGAAAATCGTAGCGGTGTTTGCGGATCCGGACGAGAAGACGGCAAAGGTTGTCGTTCCCGATTATCAGCTTTCCCTTGCAATCGGTAAAGAGGGACAGAATGCAAGACTTGCGGCAAGGCTTACAGGCTACAAGATTGACATTAAGTCGGAGACGCAGGCAAAGGATGCAGAGGGCTTCCGTTATGAGGATTACATGTACGACGAGGACGGCGACGTTTACTACGAGGAAGAGTACGAGGAAGGCTATGAGGAGGCCTATGATGAGGAAGAACCCGCAGCTGCGGATGAGGCGGAGGAATAAATGGCGAAGAAAATCCCAATGAGACAGTGCATCGGCTGTTCGGAAATGAAACCCAAAAAGGAGCTGCTGCGTATTCTCCGCACGGAGGAGGAAGGAATTGTTCTTGACACGACCGGCAGGAAGAACGGCAGAGGCGCATATATCTGCCCGAATGCGGAGTGCCTGCAAAAGGCAAGAAAGACAAAGGGAATTGAGCGGTCGTTCAAGATGGCGGTGTCCGAGGAGATTTACGATAATCTGATAAAGGAGATAGAGATATTTGAAGCAGGAACAAAGTAAACGGCAGACGAAAATATATTCCATGCTTGGACTGGCAATGAAGGCCGGAAAGGTTGCAAGCGGGGAATTTTCCACCGAAAAGAGCGTAAAGAGCGGGAAGGCGTGGTTGGTTCTTGTTTCGGAGGATGCATCGGAGAACACGAAGAAGAAGTTTTCCAATATGTGTGATTTTTACGAGGTCCCAAGCTACACCTTCGGTACAAAGGAGCGGCTTGGAGAGGTAATCGGGAAGGGGCAGCGTTCCTCCCTTGCAGTTACGGATGAGAACTTCGCAAAGTCAATCATGGTGCATCTGCAGCAGGCGGAAGGGCGCAGGGACGCGCAGCCTGCGGCCGCGTGGAGGTAAAT
>CAMWYL010000495.1 GCA_947178465.1 uncultured Lachnospiraceae bacterium
GCGCATAAATCTCCGCATACAGCTCGTTCATATTTGCATAAACACGAAAAATGGGCTGTGTCGAGCAGCCAATGTGCTTGGCCAGCTTTCTGGCAGTCACATTCTCCATTCCTTCCTCCCTGGCCAAAGCAAAGGCGGCCTCCAAAATTTTATCCTTTGTTATTAACTCTTTTCTTGCCATTGTCACCCTCCATTTGACCAAAATATAATTCTGACCAAAAACAGTATCGGGTTAAAAGATTAACCCGATACTGATAAATGCCCCGGAACTATACCGGATAAGCTCCATTCTTTGTATCAGCCTGAGTCATATCAACCTTCTCCTGCTGTGCCTGACGATATTTGAAGAAGTCAACCGCAACCTGTGGGAACAGCGCATAGGACAATACATCCTCATCCTGCTGCTTCCATTCCTTCATCTCTTCCTCAATCTTCTTTAACTCATTCGGTAATTTATCCGCAGGACGGCAGGTGATAATTGCCTCCTTCTCCTCTGCGGAAAGTACCTTATCCTGTACCTCTTTGTTGAAAGGCTTTACGGTCTGACCATACTCGCCACGAAGAACGGCCTTGGTCTCCTTGGTAGCCATCTTATAGCGCTCGCCCATCAGGACATTAAATACAGCCTGTGTACCGACAATCTGAGAAGAAGGTGTAACAAGAGGCGGCTCGCCGAGATCCTTCCGAACTCTCGGAATCTCCTGAAGCACGTCATAATATTTATCCTCCGCGTTCTGCTCCTTCAACTGGCTGACCATGTTAGAAAGCATACCGCCCGGAACCTGATACATCAATGTCTTGATATCTACGCCGAGCACCTTCGGATTCAACAGACCGCTCTTGAGGCACTCCTCTCTGTACGGTCTGAAATGCTCTGCAATCTCAGCCAACAGGTTCTGGTCATAGCCGGTATCATACGGCGTCCCCTTGAAGGTCTCAACCATAACCTCCGTTGCCGGCTGGGATGTACCAAGTGCAAACGGCGAAATCGCGCAGTCGATTACATCTACGCCTGCCTCTACCGCCTTCAGGTATGTCATGGATGCAACACCGGATGTATAGTGTGTGTGAAGCTGAATCGGGAGCTTTGTCGCGGACTTCATTGCCTTAATCAGCTCCTCTGCCTTATACGGAACCAGAAGTCCCGCCATATCCTTAATACAGATGGAGTCTGCGCCCATCTCCTCGATATCCTTCGCCATCTTCATCCAATATTCCAATGTATAAGCGTCACCGAGCGTATAGGAAAGCGCAATCTGTGCTTCTCCGCGTCCCTCTCTCTTCTTCACTGCATTTGCCGCGTTTACGGCACACTGCAGGTTTCTCAAATCATTGAAGCAGTCAAAGATTCGGATAATGTCGATACCGTTTGCAATCGACTTCTCAACGAACTCCGTAACCACGTCATCCGCATAGTGGCGGTAGCCAAGAATATTCTGACCTCTGAAAAGCATCTGAAGCTTTGTATTCTTAACCTTATCCCTGATTTTTCTCAGTCTCTCCCATGGATCTTCCTTTAAGAAACGAAGAGACGCATCAAAGGTCGCACCGCCCCAGCACTCTAAGGAATGGTATCCTACCTTATCCATTTTATCAAGGATCGGGAGCATCAGCTCCGTCGGCATTCTTGTTGCTATTAAGGACTGATGAGAGTCACGAAGCACTGTTTCGGTAATCTCAACAGGTTTTTTAACAATTTCTGACATTTCTATTCCTCCTACTTATTCTCCTTGTTTTATTTACAAACTTCGCAAGTTTAAAAAACGTCTCGCTTTAGAACACTCCAAAGATTGCCATAAAGGTACCTGCCGCTACAGCCGTACCGATAACACCCGCTACGTTCGGTCCCATCGCATGCATCAGCAGGAAGTTCGTAGGATCCTCCTCCGCGCCGACCTTCTGAGAAACACGCGCCGCCATCGGTACTGCGGAAACTCCGGCGGAACCAATCAAAGGATTTACCTTGCCCTTCGTCGCAATGCACATCAGCTTACCAAACAATACGCCGGCCGCTGTACCGAAAGCAAAAGCAACGAGTCCTAAAATTACAATCTTAATCGTATCCCAATTCAGGAATGCCTCTGCACTTGTTGTCGCACCTACGGAGGTTCCGAGAAGGATAACGACAATGTACATCAATGCATTGGACGCTGTCTCCTGAAGCTGTCTGACAACACCGGACTCTCTGAACAGATTACCTAACATCAGCATACCTACCAGCGGAGCTGTCGTCGGAAGAATCATACATACAACAATCGTAACGATAATCGGGAAGAGAATTTTCTCAAGCTTGGATACAGGACGAAGCTGTGCCATCTTAATCTTTCTCTCCTTCTCTGTTGTGAGAAGCTTCATAATGGGCGGCTGAATAATCGGCACCAGTGACATGTACGAATACGCTGCCACGGCAATCGGTCCCAGTAATGCGGTCTGTCCCAGCTTGCTCGCAAGGAAAATGGAAGTCGGGCCATCTGCACCACCGATAATGGAAACGGCTGCCGCCGCCTTGTCAT
>CAMWYL010000496.1 GCA_947178465.1 uncultured Lachnospiraceae bacterium
GCTTGGGAAAATATGCAGCATGGCACCTCCCCGCCCCAGCACATCCGCTTCCGCAGCAGTGGAAACCACCTCCTGCATGGCAGCATAATCTTCCCCGTTTATCAGAAAGCTTTTCATGTCGATCATGGAGCTTCCCATAAAACCGTCTGCGAAATACCCCGCCACAGTCAGGCTGACAATGCCTGCTTTACGGGATAGCTCAAACTGAATGGTATCCCCTGTTTCCACATCAAAGACGGATCTCATAGCCGGAGAAATGTAAACTGTCCCCCGCGCGATTTCAGGAACGGAAAGTTCATTTCCTTCCCCGGTAATGAAACGGTAGGGAACCGACCCGTCATATACAATCAACTGGCCTTCATTATCGGAATAATTTCCATTTACTTCATAACCGGCAAAAATAAGAGGCTGGCATACTACCTTATCCACATCCGGAACACTTTCTATTTCCTCTGTCAGTCCATCTTTCTCGTCACTGACCCATATGGTAAGGTCACCAAAGCCCAGACGATCCATCTCCGCTTCCACGGAATTCTTTCCGCTGACATACAGCGTCAGGGAAGAAAACAGGCATAGGGAAAGGACAGCCACCGACAAAAAGATCCCACAGATACTTCCTTTTTGCTTTTTCCATGTTGCTTTCAGCAACATTTGATATTTTTTCATAATAATCCCCATGCCCCCTTCAGAAATTGCAGCAACCTGAAAGAACGCTGCCTTGCGTTCTTTTCGTGTGTAACTTAGAAATTCTTCGCAGGCGTACTTTGACTGCTTAGAATTTCTTTACACACTACCAACAAAAGCCTTCCAGCCAAGAAGCAAGCTCCTGTTCTCTCTCTATGCTCTTTCCCTGATAAGGGCTTAGTGCCAGTTCCCCCACAATGGCGCCGTCTTCCAGATACAGGATACGGTTTCCACGCAGGGCCGCCTCCCTGTCATGCGTCACCAACAGAACGGACTGCCCCTCCGCATGGAGTACGGTCAGAAGATTCAGCACTTCCTCTGTGTTGGCTTTGTTCAAAGCTCCCGTGGGTTCATCGGCGAACAGGATTGTCGGTTTTGTAATCACAGCCCTTGCCACAGCCGCACGCTGCGCTTCCCCACCGGAAACCTGTGCCGGCAGTCTGTCTTTCGCCTTCTCTAAACGCATTTGACGAATCAATGCATCTGTCTTTTCATTCGTTTCCTTTTCAGACATGGAATTGCAGATCAGCCCAGCCATGCGTATATTTTCCTCCAACGTCAGGCTGCTGACCAGATGCGTATGCTGGAACACAAAGCCGAATTCCTCCGCCCGGAGATATGACAGTTCCTTTTCCGAAGCATGTGTAATATCATTTCCTTTGTAAAAAAGCTGTCCCCCGCTCAACCGGTCCATTCCACTAAGCGCATAAAGCAGGGTGGATTTGCCTGAACCGGAGGGCCCCATAATAACCGTAAAGTCACCCTCATACAGTTCCAGGCTGATTCCGTGCAGCACTTTTGCCTCTCCAAAAGTTTTTACCATATCTTTTCCATGAAATATAACCTCTTTCATTTCCAATTTCCTCATGTTCCCGTTGCATAATAACCAAAAACTATATAAAATATATTTAGATAGATTTTATATATAATCCACGCTTTGCAAAGATTATATTTTCATAAATAATAAAAGGAGTATCCCATATGATTGAAACCCGCCTGCTGCAATATTTTCTAGCCGTTGCCGAAGAACAGAGTATTACAAAAGCCGCGGAATATCTCCATATTTCCCAACCCACATTATCCAAACAGATGATGGACTTGGAAGAAAGCCTGGGCAAACAGCTTTTGATTCGCGGCAGGAAAAAAGTCACCCTGACAGAAGAGGGGACGTATCTGAGGGAACGCGCCCAAGAGATTATTTCCCTGATGGACAAGACAGAAAGCGCCTTCCAGGAAAACGAACATAGCATCACCGGTGATGTCTATATCGGCTGCGGCGAGCACCGTTCCACTTTTTCCATCATGCAGATCATCCGGACGATACAGGAAGAATATCCTGATATCCGGTTCCACTTTTTCAGCAGCAATGCAGACGCCATCATTGAGCGGCTGGATAAAGGACTTCTGGACATGGGTTTTTTACTGGAACCTGAAATCAGCCCCCGTTATGATTACCGGAAACTCCCGCTGCATGAAACTTGGGGCATCCTCATGCGGAAGGATTCTCCCCTTGCCGGTAAAAAAGAAATCTCCTTTTCAGAACTCGCAGACCTCCCGCTGATCATGCCCAGCCAGACCTCCAACAGCAGCCGCATGACTGCATTCTTTTCAGATGCAATGCCTAAATCTCATATCGTTTCCACTTACAACCTGATCTATAATGCCGGGCTTATGGTGGAGGCAGGAATAGGCTATGCTTTGTGCATTGATGAACTGATCAACACAACAGGCAACCATCCCCTTGCATTCCGCCCTTTGTCTCCACATCTTCAATCAGACGTATATCTTTTTACGAAAAGATATCAGGTTTTTTCTAAGGCTACAAAAC
>CAMWYL010000497.1 GCA_947178465.1 uncultured Lachnospiraceae bacterium
TATCATAGAAGACCTTCCAAAAGGCTATTTACAGAAAAATTTTCACATTCTCGAGCTGGAAAAACCTCATTGTGCATCCGTCGATTGTTGTGACAGTGCACTCCCTTCCGCCCCAATGCTGCGTTGTAATTTCGCTGATCTGTGTCCAGCCGTTTTTCTTTACGTGAGCATGGAGATTATCAATACTGTCCACGCGCATAAAAGCGACAATCTGCGTGGTGGGTTCGCCCCTGAACATGTGAAATCCATTAAATGGCACAAGTGTCATATTATGTATTTCTATAGGCCATGGCATCAGGCACCCGTATACCCCGTCACCACTCTCATTTCTCTCATCAATTCCCGCATACCACCCTAGGACATCCTCAAACCACTTTGCGGTTTTGTCCATGTCCTTGGTGTAGTATATCGCCCCGTTTTCTTTAACGGTATATCCTCTTTGCTGCAATCCCTGTATCATTCGATTCCCTCCTAAAACAGATTGGACAGATATTTTGACAAATGACCGGAGCTTCCCGTTCTGACTGCGCGCCGTCATAGGAGATACTCCATGGAAACGGGTAAACGCACGAGAAAAGCTTTCCGGCGACTCATAGCCATACTTGTATGCAATGTCGGTGATTTTTGCGTCCGAGTATTGAATCTCAAGTCCGGCAAGCGTCAGCCGGCGGCTCCGTATATATTCCCCGACAGATACACCGCATACCACCGAGAAAATGCGGTGGAAATGAAAGCCTGACATATATGCCTGACCTGCGATAGCTTCCGTACTCAGCTCGTTACATATGTTGTCCTCAATAAAATCAATCGCTTTCTGAATGCTGTTTATCGTATCCATTCATTCGCCCCCTGTCTGTTTCAAAGTATATACCAAACATAAATGATTACCATGATATTCTTTGCTCAATGCTGCTAATAAAACAGTATTTTTTGCAAGCCGTTTGAACAAGACACACTGATGTCGTGTTTCTATTGCTATGATAAATATAATAAAACGAAATCAAATAATCAAGGAGCAGAGATGTTATGCACGAAGAAAAAAAGAAACCTGTTTTATATCATATTATTCAGGCACTGCGTCAGATTTATCGGGGACATCCGTCGATTGTCCGGCAAAGAGACACAGAAGGTTGCAATCGCAAGGCTGTTTTCCGGGAAGGAGCGAATGCAAATCGCGACCGTGTAGGGGATGCAACTGTAATCTTTATTTCTCACAGACTCTCCACGACAAAAAATGCCGACTGTATCTATATGTTTGAAAACGGGAAAATCATTGAACAGGGTACGCATCAGGAGCTGATGGCGCTCGACGGACAGTATCCGGAAATGCAACGCAAAGAGTTCACGATCTGTGCACAAAATATGAATAAAACACAAGCCTGATAAAACGCTGCATTTATCAGGCTTGTGTTTTCATTTAAATAAGGTAGATAATAACAGAAACAACGGTACTTGTCAGTCCCACGCACGCTTCGTAAGGAATCACAGCGAGTCTTTCCTTGATAGTCATATTTACGGAACCGCCTGTCGCATGAAAGAATGAGCCATGCGGAAGAGAATCTATTACGGTAGCGCCTGCATGAATCATGGCTGCTGCAGACACTGCGGATACACCCTTTTCAAGCAGTACGCCGGAGAACGTCTGCGAGGCTACGGTAGCGCCGGCTGTTGTGGAGGCAGTAGCGCCGGCCATCAGGATACCGGATAAAGGTGCGAGGATAAATGCAGGCATATTCAGCATTTCAAGGATGCTGATTACATCATATTGCAGGGCAGATGCCTTAATAATACCTGCCAACGTGCCGGTTCCGATTAAGAGTATCGATACCCCGATAACTTTGCTCAGCCCGAATTCTGCATAGGAAATGGTGTTTTTTATATTCTTGGTCGCAAGCGAACAGACAATACCGCCGAGCGGCAGTGCAATCAGCGGATCGACACTGATTCCAAACAACGGCCTCAATGCAAGCAGGATTACAACAACGACCGGTCCTGCAATAGAGGCGATGAACGAAGGCAGATTGCTGTTCTCCCTCTTTTCCAAATCGGAATCTGAAATCATGGGTTTCCCTGTTTTTTTCGTGAGGATTGTTGCGAGCAGAATTGTTACCACCACTGCAAATAATGCGGGAACCACGTTTCTAAGCATAAGTGCGGTAAGGTCAACCCCGAATGCCTCCGACGCGGCGATGGTGTTCGGATTGGGCGAGATAATGTTGCCTGCCTTGCCGCCGCCAATCATTGCAAGGAGCACACCAGCTTTATTGAAACCGGCTTTTTTGCCGATTGCAAGTGCAATGGGTGCTACTGTAATGACTGAAATGTCAACAAATACGCCGACTGCACAAATAATCATTGTCGCGATTGTGATTGCGGCGATGGCTCTTTTTTGTCCGAGTTTTTGTACAATAATATCCGCTATTTTTTCCGCAGATCCGGTTTTTATCAGCATACCGGCAAGGATACCGGAGGTGAGGATTCTGAGAACGGAAGACATCATTCCCTGTGCAC
>CAMWYL010000498.1 GCA_947178465.1 uncultured Lachnospiraceae bacterium
TTTCCCCTTTCTTTTATCATAAACGTACCCCCTTATTCCCTGCAACCTTGCATCCTGAGACCCATTTCAACCATTTCCAAAGAAGCAGTCTGTCATTTTCGTCAATATTATACAAATATGTAGGTGAAAGTGCTTGTGCATTATGCTTATTATACAACTATTTTCTCCATATGGGTAGACCTTTGCATCATTTTTTTGCATTTTTTACCAAAATTGGCAATTTCTCCTAAGACCGTATACTTTTATATCCGGGCACGCTGCAAAAACGCATCTCATATCGGCAAATTACACAAAAAGCGCAGAACGGTTCCCGCCTCCGTTCTGCGCTCTACTACAAGATGACATATCATGTCCTTATTCCAATTGTCTTATTTTCTCCGCATAGTCCTTTCTCCCGACTGCTCCGGTCTTTTCAAAGATATGCGTCACATGCTTTTTGACTGTCGTCTCGGATATATACAGTTCCTCCGCAATCCGACGATTGCCGGCTCCCTTATACAACAGCCACGCGACCTCCGCTTCCCTGCGGCTTAACGCTGCGTTTATATTCAGGGCGACAAACGCCTCATAAGTATCCACCGTACGCTTCTCTTCCTGCGGTGTTCCCTCGTCTGCCGCAGTCTGAGCCGGCTCCTCCTCGCCGCGCACAAGAAGCCAGACCGCCCCCACGGACGGCAGTGCGATAATAATCGTCAGAAACGTTGCAAACGCCCTTTCCATCCTGCCCTCCACACAGACCTGCTGAATAAAGAGCAGCCCCGAGAATGATGCCAGATACACGAGCATTGCCAGAGCCGTCATCAGCTTATTCTTTCTCCGCTTTTTCAACGCGCTCATCCCCCTCCATGTACTCGGTGATACGCTTCATCAGATTTGCATGGACAGGCAGCAGAAACAGTTCCAGCAGCGCCATATACAGAAACCCGATCACAACAATGGACATCACCGACACAAAGTTCTCCTCTTTTCCAAAAAGCGTAATGACCTGCAGTGTTGTGTAAGATTCCATTAAAATCGTCGAATGCAGCAGAGCCTTCTGGACAAACTCAACCGCATACAGGCTTTTTTTGAGTCGGGTCATCGTCGTCTCACAGTTCCTTGAGGATACCCGAAATGCATGCACAAAATCCCGCCACATCCCGTTTACCGTGATAAACACGGCTACCATCAGCACTAAAAGTATCAGTGTGGACGGGTCCAGGCTGGCCACTACACCGGACATCCCGCCAAGCAGCAGCATGACGGCTATTTCCAAAACAACCAATAAAATTGAACGAATCATATTATCCCCTCCTTTGAATCGCCATACGCAATTTCTCCCTAAAAAATTCCACTTTTATCGTTCTCCCATAGAACACCTCCCGAGTTATTATAGGCGGGCTGCGCAATCCGCTTGTATCCTCAGTAAAGCATTCTTCCACATAAAAAACAATACTACCTTTCCGAAAAAAGGTAGTATTTTAGGCTTCCTATAAATATTTATCGCAAACGACTCCGGTCGTTTCCTTATAATTTAAGCAATCTTAGACTTTGCAAGCTCCGCAAGGCTCTTGAAGCCCTCTGCATCATTTACAGCCAGCTCTGCAAGCATCTTTCTGTTAATCTCAACGCCTGCAACCTTTAACCCGTGCATCATCTTGCTGTAGGACAAGCCGTTCAATCTTGCCGCCGCATTGATACGTGCAATCCAAAGCTGTCTGAACTGACGCTTTCTCTCTTTTCTGCCGGCATAAGAAGAAGTCAATGCTCTCATAACTGACTGCTTTGCCACTCTGTACTGCTTTGATCTTGCTCCCCTGTAGCCCTTTGCAAGCTTCAATACTCTGTTATGCTTTTTCTTTGCGTTTAATCCGCCTTTAATTCTTGCCATTTTCTTTTCCTCCTAACAAATAATCTGCTACCACGCCTTATAAATATGGTAAAATCTTCTTCATATTCTTAACATTGGTCGCGTCTGTCATAGCGGGCTTTCTGAGATTTCTCTTTCTCTTCGTTGTCTTCTTTGTTAAGATGTGGCTCTTATAAGCTTTTGCCCTCTTTAATTTACCGGTTCCCGTTACTTTAAAGCGCTTTGCAGCCGCTTTTTTTGTTTTCATTTTTGGCATAACTAATTCCTCCTAAGCTTCATAATATTCTTCTATCTTTTAACTGACATAACCTGTTATTCCTAACAGCCTATCTCTTCTCAGCTAAAAACATCGTCATGCTTCTGCCCTCAACCTTCGGCTCCTTCTCCACAACAGCAATGTCGCTCAAGCTCTCACCAAAATCCAGGAGAATATGCTTGCTGTTCTGCATATGCGCCATCTCTCTTCCCCGAAAGCGCAAAGTCACCTTCACCTTGTCTCCCTTGGTCAGGAATTTACGGGCAGCGTTTATCTTCGTATTCAAGTCATTCGTGTCAATGTTCGGCGATAAGCGAATTTCTTTTATGTCAATTACCTTCTGCTTTTTCTTTGCTTCCTTGTCTTTGCTGGTCTGTTGATACCTGAACGTCCCTTAATCGGC
>CAMWYL010000499.1 GCA_947178465.1 uncultured Lachnospiraceae bacterium
GTATTTTCCGCCCGCGCTGGGCACGGCTGAGACGCTTTTTCAGGTGGACAGCGTTCAGGGGTTTGCCTATGCGCCGGCGTTTCTGATTCCGGTGGCGCTGGCGGTATTTACGCTCTTTCTGTGGCGGACAGGGGGGAGACTTGCCCGTTGGTTTGGAGTGCTGTGCTGCAGCTATGCCCTGTATATGGCGCGGTATTTTGTGTTTCTGTTATCGTACTTTGTTTCCCTGCCCCTTGTACAGTATTGGTTTCTGATACAGAGTCCGGCGATGTATTGTCTGTGTTTCTGTGTCGTACAGCTCACGGTTCTGGCATCCGGCGCCGTTCATGGCAAAGCGTGGCGGTGGGTACGAGTGGTTTTGGCAGTGTTTCCGATAGTTCTGATGGCGCTGAGTCTGTTGGTTCCGGTATTGCCTTGGGCGGTTTTTGTTCATGGCAGGCTGACAGATCTCTATTATATTGCTACCTTTTGTGCAGCCGCCTTTTTTTCCGTGCGGAGTGTGACGGCGCAGAGTTGGGAAAGCCGCTATACGCCGGTGGTCTGCACTGTGTTCGGGGCGGGCCTGCTCGCGAATCTGCTCTTCTCTAACCGCTTTGAACCCATCCGTTTTTTCTGGCAGTTTGAGTGGTGCGGGCTTTTTCTGGTACTGTTGTTTGGCGCCATGATGGTATCGCGCAGTCGCCGTATTTTGAAGGAAAATGATATGCTGACCAACCACCTGGAGGAACAGGTGAAGGAACGCACGGAAGAGGTTACACAGCTCTTGAATGAACGCAAGGCGTTTTTTTCTGATATGGCACATGATTTAAAGGCACCGGTATTTGCCACGCAGTCTTTTATCGAGGCGATTCGCAGGAGCGGTGTGGGCGTGGATACGGAGCTGCAAAATTATCTTAATCAGGCGGAAGCCAAGCAGTGGGAAATGGCAAGGCGCCTTCAGGGACTTTCCACGATTAATGCACTGGATAGGATTGATGGGGAGCGGGTTCGGGTGTCCGTTCGGGAGATGCTTTCGGAAGTTTATGCCACCCATTGCGGGGAGGCCGAGGTCCGGTCCGTGTATCTGATTGTGGAGCCGCCGGAGCAGGACGCGTTTTTGATGGCACAGCCGGAAAAACTGAATATCCTTTTTGAGAATCTTATTTACAATGCGCTTAAGGCAACGCCCCGCAATGGGAGCATCACGGTATCTGCAAAGACTGAGGAAGGTAAAATCCGCGTGATTCTGGAGGATACCGGCTGTGGTATTCCAAAAGAGGAGCTGCCACTTGTCTTTCGGCGGTTCTATGTGGGTGTGAAGAACAGGGATACCGGAACGGGATTGGGGTTGTATATTGTCCATGGCATTGTGACCGAACTGGGGGGGACAATTGAGGTATATTCCACTGTGGGAAAGGGAACGAAATTTGTCATGGAATTTCCACAAGATGAATAAAAACGGTTCGGAAATGCACACAAGTGATTTTCGAACCGTTTTTATTCATTCTATTAAGACGTTGCGACGATTTATTTATGAAGTATGTTTCGGACTTTTCCGGCAATTCGGAGAAACAGGCTGTATCCTGTCGCCTTGCAGACTGCGATACCGATACAGCCGCCTGCCGCTATAACGATTGTCACCGGTAGAAGAGGTATGCGGCTGTCATTTTCCGTGGTATGTTCCATGACTGCTTTTGCATCGGACAAAGCAAAATCGCCTTCCTGATCTTCCATGTCTGTCGCAGCCTGCACCACAAGGGGAGAAAACGTCAGGCTGTCCTCCTGATTCCAAGCGGATACGCCGGATGTATCCGCCGGTGTTTGAGGGAGGTTCGGGCGCTGTCCTGTAGCGGATTGGTCCTCTTGACGATCAGAGACGGACGCATCTGTGAAGGGTGCGCTCCGGTTCTCGGGTATCGCAGAAGCATTTTCCTGCGGATGCGTCGGAGGTGACGGCGGATTTTGTTCACTGTCATCCGGATTCGGCTGATGCTCTTTCTGATTGTTGTCCGGGTCCGGCTGTTGTTCTTCGCGATTGTCGTCCGGATTCATCGGTGGTTCTTCCTGATTGTCATCCGATATCTGAGGCAGGTTCGGGCGTTGTCCGCTTTCTGTGCTGTCGTCCCTGTTGTCTGCTCCGGCGTTGTTTCCATTTCCTTCGGCACTGCGGATTTGGGGCAGATCAGGAAGCTGCTCATAGACATCCGGCCATGCGAGGATGAGCTGCCTCCCATCGTAGCTGCCGCCTTTGATTTTCAGACCCACAAAGAACGGCTTGGGAGTCTCTCCTGCAGCCGTGGCCGCCAGGTAAGACCGGTATGGTTCCCGGTCATTGGGCAGTACGAGCGCATAGCCGCTGTTTGCAGAGGAAAGCGGAGAGTTAAGCTCTTTCAACAATGAGAGTCCGGGCAGCTCTGTCCATTCTGATTCTCCCTCTGGCAATACATATGCCTGTATGGATGCCGCATCGGTGATTTTTTGGTCAAGCGCTATTTTCAATCCGTCGTTATCCTGTTTTAACAC